>JACPBO010000005.1:46710-137510 GCA_016180285.1 Candidatus Woesearchaeota archaeon | reverse complement strand
CAGAAATCCGCAGAGTTATGACGCAGGCGTTTTGCTCTCTTTTCTTTTCAAATTTATTTTTTATAAATTTCAAAACGCCGAGTAATAATTAAATATAACTTAATATATGCAAACTCACCTGTCTTTGGCCGTTATGAGCCCTATAATGCCAAAGTTTTGAGGATCATAACGCGTTTTTCCGCCTCTATTCTGAAGTCGTAGTTTTACAGTGGACACACTGGACACCTGCGGCTGAAACATATATAAATAAGATCGAATTAAGTTTTGATTAAAAAGAAGTGATCAGCACGGACATTCCCGAATTGATAAGGAAGATCGGCCTGAGAAGAGGCCTGAGCATAAGAACCATAAAAACATATAAGCAGTGTGTAAAGCTCTTTTTCATGCAGTGCGGTAAAGATCCAAAAGAAGTTAAAAAGTTTGATATAGAAAGTTATCTTGATGGGCTGGTCGAGAAAGGCAAAGCAGGCAATACAGTAAATGTTTATCTTAACGCTTTAAAATTCTTTTATAACGAAATTATGCGCAAGCGGCTTTTGTTAAATATACGATTTTCAAAGACACCGAAGGAAATGCCTGTTGTGCTTACAAAAGAGGAAACAAAGAGGCTGATCAATGCAATAGGCAACCCAAAGCACAGGCTCATGGTGAAGCTGCTGTATTCTGCCGGTTTAAGAGTTAGCGAGCTTGTTAATTTGAAGCCTGAGAATTTTGAATTCAGCAGAAATTACGGCTGGGTGAGAAGAGGCAAAGGCAATAAAGACAGGCTGTTTATAGTGGCAGAAAAACTCAGGGAAGAGCTGATGAGCCATATGGCGGTTGAATGCCCTTGCCATCATTCGTGGCTTTTTAAAGGCAGGAATGATCATATAACTGTGATGGCAGTCCAGAAAATAATCAAGAATGCAGCAAAAAAATCCGGAATTGAAAAGAATGTTCATTCTCATACATTGAGGCACAGCTTTGCAACACACCTTATTGAAAATGGCTATGATGTTGCTTCTGTCCAGTCCTTGCTGGGCCACAGCAGCGCAGCTACAACAATGGTTTACGTGCATATGGCTTCTCCAAGAATGATCAATGTAACAAGCCCGATAGACAGCTTATGGGCATCTGGGATGCAATAATTTAAAAACAGCAAAAAAATACCTTTTCTTATGAAGGCAATAATCATTGACACAAACTTCCTGACAATTCCGGCAGAGTTCAAAGTAGACATTTTCTCGGAAATAAACAGAATATGCAGTTTCAATTATTCTCTTTTTGTTCTGGACAAATCAGTTGAAGAGCTGAAAAAGATGATTGAAGCCCAGAAAGGAAAGGAAAAGGCAAAAGCCAGGCTGGCGCTTCAGCTGATCGAAAACAAGGAAATAGGCATAATAAAGACAAATTCAGGCAAGACAGTGGACGATCTTCTCGTTGATCTGTCAGAAGACGGGAACAACATCATCGCAACCCAGGACAGGGAGCTGAGAAAGCGCCTAAAGGGGAAAAATACAATATTCTTAAGAAATAAAAAATATCTTGAAATGTCAACAGGCTAAAATGGAAAACATGCCGAAAATAGGGGTCGGTGTTATTGTAATTAATAATAACAAGGTTCTTTTAGGCAGAAGAAAAAATGCGCATGGTGAAAGCTCATGGGGTTTCCCTGGCGGGCATCTTGAGCTTAACGAACAGATAGAAGACTGCGCCAGGCGGGAAGTCCGGGAAGAAGCAGGCATTAATATAAAAAACATCAGGATGGGGACATTTACCGAAGATATTTTTAAAAAAGAGGGAAAGCACTATGTTACCTTGTTTATAGTTTCTGAATACGCTTCTGGCGAAGCTATTGTTATGGAGCCGGATAAATGCGAAAAATGGGAATGGTTTGAGTGGAGCAAACTGCCGCAGCCACTTTTCCTGCCAATACAAAACCTGCTGAAGCAGAACTTCAGCCCGTTTAAGCAATAAAAAAAACGTAAGCAAAGAAAAGTTTCACTTTTCAAGCATTTGGTTTTTTAAAATGTCAAAAATTTTCCACCAGTTTGTAACTGGTGGCTAAAAGCCAACTTTTTTTGTTTCTGAAAATTTTTGAGCATGATCAAGTGTCAAAAATGCTTGCATTTTTGACACTTGACAAGAAAAACCAAAAGCTTTAAAAATCCACCCTTAATCCGTATTCTAAATGTTCTACAAACTAGAGCTAGCAGACCATATAAGAGTTCCGCCTGACTTATTTGGATTGCCGCTCAAAGAAGCAATCACAAAGAGAGTGAAGAAGAAGTACGAGGGCTTTATAGACAAGGATCTGGGAGTCATCATAGATGTCCTCGACATAGGCAATGTAAAAGAAGGCATAATCATCCCTGGCGATGGCGCTGCTTATTATGAAACATCATTCAGCCTTATAGCATTCAAGCCTGAGCTTCAGGAAGTTATTTTGGGCAAAATAAAGGATGTGGCTGATTTCGGCGCTTTCATAACAATCGGCCCGATAGAAGGCATGATTCACGTTTCACAGACAATGGACGATTTCGTAAGCTTCAGCAAGGACAAAGTCCTGCAGGGCAAGGATTCAAAAAGAACATTAAAAGTAGGCGATAACTGCAGGGCAAGAATCATAGCAGTTTCCTTTAAAGACGTTACAAATCCTAAAATCGGGCTTACAATGAGGCAGCCTGGATTGGGAAAAATTGAATGGCTGGCAGAGGAATTGAAAAAAGCTCCGGCAGAAGAGCCAGAAAAAGAGAAAAAGCCGGCAGAAAAGAAGAAGTCAAAATGAAAAAAAAGGCATGCAGGCAATGCAAGATATTTGTTGAAGAAAGCACCTGTCCGATATGCAAGGGCAGCCAGTTTTCAAATACATGGCAGGGCAGGATCTACATTCTTGACCCGAAAAAATCAGCAATAGCAAAGAAAATCGGCCTTGAGGCAAAAGGCGAATACGCAATCAAGCTAAGGTGAAATTCAATGGAACTCAAGATAGCAGAGCAGAAGCAAAATGTGTTTTTTTCAAGAACAGAAATAAAAGCGCAGCTTTTATACGAGGGAAAAACACCATCTATACCTGAAATCAGGAAAGCGCTTGCATCGCAGTTAAAAAAAGAAGAATCACTTGTAATAGTTAAAAACATATTCACAAAATTCGGCTCTAACACAGCAGTTGTCGAAGCAGCAGCATACAGCAAAAAAGAAGACCTGGAAAAAGCAGAGCCAAAGTACAGCCTGAGCAGGCAGGCAGGAAAGAAAGCTGATAAGACAGAAAAATCCGCAGAAAAGCCGGCAGAAGAGGCAAAGAAATAAAAATCAAAATGGCAGAAGAAAAAGAAATAAAAAAAGAAGCCAGGAAAGAGCCTAAAGAAAAGTCAGAAGGTAAAAAATCAAGGGCTAAAAACAAAGTCCCCTCAAAAACATGGAAATATTATGAAGCAGCAGGCAGCGGCGTAAAGAGAAAGAACAAGTTCTGCCCAAAATGCGGATCAGGCTTTTTCATGGCAATTCATAAAGATCGCGAATCATGCGGCAATTGCGGGTATACTGAGTTTACAAAGAAATAGTTTCTTATTCTTTCATTCCCCGAAGCACAATCAGATCATCTGTGATTAATTTCTCCCCTTTCTTATAGTTACCAAATAGGTAACTAAAAAAATAGAAGCATTTATATATAAGTTATCACTATAATGATAACTATGATGGAAGTAATAAATCCATATATTGTAAAAATCTTGATAACCGCAAGGGATAACGATTCAATTAGGGTCATCTCTAAACGCATTGATTTGTCTTATGCATGGACATATAACTGGATGCAGAAGTTGGTTGATTTAGGCATTATAGAAAGAAAGGGCCAGAAGATAAAAATAGACAAAGAAAACGCATTTTACAGGGAATTTGTAGCTTTCATCAAGAAGGTGTTGAAAGAGAGATTAAGCTTAGCAGATGCTTATTCGTTGCCGAACTTAACAGGGTTAGATTATGCTTTCACAGCCACAGATGCTGTTTTCATTTGGACGAAGGGAGGCTATAACATAGGAAGAAGCAAGGACAGATATCCGATATTTATAGAAATCTTAGAGGAAGATTTAGGCAAATGGTGCAGGTTTTTTGATAAGTTCTCTGTCAGATATTCAAGAAGGGTTGAAAGAAAAAAAGGCATATATTTCATCTTAATAGTTAAGAAAAAAATTGAAAAGGAATTTGTGAATGGCGTATTTGTAGTTCCATTAAAAGAAACAATCGAATATGCAAGAAAATACATTTATAACTTCGAGCCTGCATTAGAGATGTTGGATCAGATGTACGGTTTGAATATGAAAATTAAATATGCCGAAAAGGAGATGATGTAAGTGCTAAAAGAATTCATTAATAGGGAAAATGAAATATTCAATATTTTAGCTGAATTGAAGTCTAATGAACTAGATTTTATTTTGATTGGGGGGTATGCTGTGTCAGCCTTTAAGCACAGGTTTTCAGTTGATGCTGATATTGTTGTTAAAGAAGATCAATTAGATAAAATTATTGAGATTCTTGAAAAGAATAATTTTAAGCCATATAAATCAATGAATCTTGAAAATATCTACAACGGCAAATTTAGGGCTTTTGTTAAAAACACAGGATTATCAGTAACAGTTGATTTGCTGATAAATGCCGTTTCAAGCAGGCAAACAGATGCCTCATGGAGTTTTGAGCTGTTTAAGAACAATCATATTGAGATGGAGATAAAAGGCATAGAAAAAAGCATCAAATTAAGCATTCCTGCAAGGGAATTATTAATTGCAACAAAGATCCACGCCTGCAGATTGACAGATGTCAGAGATGTAGTTGCAATGTGCGAAGGCATAGATATCAATAAAATGGTTGATTTTGCAAAAAGAGGGGATTTAACAAAACTAAAAGAATGCACGAATAGATTTAAAGAGACAATCAAAAACAAAAATTTCATAGATGCGTTTAAGGGCGTGTTTTCAATAGAAAAATTACCTTCAAATAATATTGAATTCTCAGAAAAAATGATAAATAAATTGGAGCAGGCAATAAGCCAATAAACAAAACTTTATTCCTTAATCCCCTGGAACACTATTAAATCCTCTGTGGTCAGCTTCCCCCCTCTCCTGATCTTATCCATTACATCTTCTTCCTTGCTGCGCAGTATGCTTTCTTGCCTGCCTTTCCTTTCTGACCTTCCCCTTTCCCTCTCAACTCCAAGTTTTTGCGCTGCCTCATTCAGCTTCTCAAGCTGTTCTTTCAGGGAATTATTGACCTCTGTAAATTTCTGCTTCAATTCAAAGAATTTCTTGTAAGCATCCTCTTCCTTTGGCTTTAATTCATCTATCTTCTTGCTCAATTCAAGCATCTCTTCATGGCTCCTCTGGCTTTCAGCAGCATCCTTCTGCACATTTTGGTGCACTTCCTCAGCATCATCCTTCAGCCTGTCAATCTCTTTTGACATGCTTCTTGACTTGTCAAATAGGGCATTTATCTCTTTTGTTTCATCATACCTCTTTTTCAGGTTCTTTATTTTCTTCATAGTTTCTTTTTCTTTTTCAAAAGACATGCCGCTGGTTTCAATGCTCATCTCCAGCCTGTCAATTTCCTCTTTTACCCTTGAAGGGGCTTCCTTTAATCCAAATTTTTTCAAAAAAGACTCTTTCTCAGCATTTACCTGTTTAACATCCTCTATCTTTTTGACAATTACGTCATTTAGCTCTTTTCTTTTCTCCTTGGAAGACTTAACCTGCTTTGTCAGGTCATCTCTTTTATTCTTCAGCTCTTTTACCTTTTTAATAAGATCAGAAATCTCTTTTGTTACAGCATCCTTTTTGCCAAAGGCAGCTTCTTTCTCAGCATCAATGCTGTTCAGTTGAAGCCTTAATGCCATTATTTCTTTTTTCAGCTCATCATATTCTTTAAATAATTTCTTATTATCTTCTTGCATTCCACTCACGCACACTGTTTTGTTGTTATTATTAAAATAAAAAAAACAAAAAATCTAGCCGAACAAGGCGCCTAAGCCGGCAGCAGCCTGCTCTTCGCTCTTCTTCTCTTCTTCTGCTGATTTCTCTTCCTTCTTCTCGGCTTTTGCTTCCACAGCAGCAGGAGCTGCGCTCTGCATAACAGCAGCTTTCTTGATAGCTTCATCTATATTGACTCCTTCAAGAGCAGCCACTAATGCCCTCACGCGGGCTTCATCTGCTTTTACGCCAGCAGCTTCCAGCACTTTCTTCAGGCTGGCTTCATTAATTTTGCCGCCCGCTTTATGGATCAGCATTGCCGCATACACATATTCCATTTTGCTTTCCTCCGAGTTTTTACGAGGAGGTACCAGAAATTGCTTGCAATTTCTCAGTACCTCCAAATTTTATTTTTTTAAATTTAAATTTTAAGCGTATTTTTTGCTTCTGTCAAATTCGCCTTTTTTTAATTTCTCTACAATACCTTCAACCTCTTTTTGGTCTTTCTTTTCTTTGTAATCTTTATCCTTCACTTCTTCGGTTTTCAGCACTTCGTCAGAGGTTTTCTTTTCTTTGATTTCATGTTTAGGTTCTGTTTTTTCTTCTTTGATTTCTTTTGTTTCTGCTTTGGCTTCTTTCACTTCATCTGGTTTTGTTTCTTTTGCTCCTTCAGCTTTTACTTCTTCTTTCTTTTCACTTTGTTTTGCATCAACTTCTATTTTCTGCTCAGCAGCCAAAGCCTTGCTTTCCAGATAAGCCTTGCTAATCATTATCTCAATGGTTTCCTTAGTCGGGAATCCGATCTCAATTGCAAGATTAATGGCATACCTTGCCCCTTCGCTGACGTTAATCATAAATTTATCTGCATCAAAATCCAGCACATCTTTGTTGAACACCATTCCGTTTTCATAAGCAGCAACAAGATCCAGGCCAATCTCCATTGGCTCTTTACCAAATTTCACAAGCAGGCCAGCCATCTTCGCATCTATAACATCGCCTTTCTTTACAACAACCTTTTCCATCTTTATTGCAACTTTTCCGCCTTCAACTCCAGTCTTCAATCCCGCCATAGTCAGCTCGCTTATTATTGGCCCCGGAGAAAATGGCGTTGGCCCGGCTTCAATCACAATATCTGCCGGCGCAGTCTGACCAGGCTTCGCTGCCGCCTTTGACTTGTTCTTCTTCAAATTTCCAAATAATGCAAAAGGATTGTCTTTTGTGAAAAGCAATGCAGGCATTCCGATGAGCTGCGGCTCTAATGCTTCAATGCCTTTTTTTTCAGTTTTAACCTTTTCAATTGCCAGCTTTATCAGCCTTCTTTTTGCAATTCTTAAGACAACATTGCCCCTTAGCTGGCCTCTCATTTTCTGCAGCTGAGCAGTTGGCAGGTTCTCAACATTTACAGCGCCAATTATAGGATATTCTAAGATGAGCTTTGCTATTTCATCCACGCTTCTCTTTTTCTCCTCTGAAACATGCGCTTCCATCATGCCACCTTCACAGCCTTCCCCATAGTCAGCTTTAGGTAAACAGCTTTTAAGTTATTCTTTTGATTGGGCAGATGCTGCAGCAGCTGGTCATAAACGCTGACAATATTGTCTGCGATTTCCTCGTCTTTCATATCTTCTTTTCCGACTGCAATTTGCATCATAGGATCCTTCTTAATGCTTACCCTGAACATTGTTTGAAGCCTTGCATACAATGGCTTTAAATTTGTCTTTGGCGGGACAACACATCCTGCCTTGGGATTTGGCATCTTGTTTTTTGGGCCTAAAACACGGCCAAAAGCTGATGCTACCTGCGTCATTATATTTGCCTGCGCAATGAAAAAATCAAACTCATCTGCAAGTTTTTTTGTTAATTTCTTGTCTTGGGCATATTTCGGGAACTCGAGAATATCAACAACATTGTCGCACACAGCCTTTGCCTCATCTTTCAGCTCAGGCGCAGCAAAAGCGCACACTTTGATCTTCTTTCCCCTGTTGTGAGGCAGATTCCCGAAGAAATCAACATGGTTCTCCTGCTTCTTAAGATCGATGTCCTTCAAAGTTATGACTAGATCATAAGTCTGGTTGAAATTCCGCTTAGTAGAAGTTTCCTTTATCTTCTTCAATGCTTCCAATACATCTTTCTGATCCATTCTTGACCTCTGCCCTGCTATTGTCCATTGCAGACAACTAGTTGGCGGGCATCCTTGAGCAGAAGAAATTGCAGGTTATTTATAAAGCTTTATGTTTTCATATTGTCGATATTGTAACCTTTAATTAGTAGTAAATAACCGAAAGATTTAAATAGTGGTTTGTATTTTCACAATGAATATTAAGTATATGGAGGTAATATAAATGATTTCGCAAAAATCGCTTAAAAAAATTCGAATTGATGATCATATAATTTATCAAGGTGCAGAATATAATTGGTATTCTGGAGTTGTACTGTTCAAAATTGCACTAAATGGAAAAATATCAGGTTTAGGTGTCGTACCAACTGATAGCAGATTAAGTACACACGTAAGAAAAATTTGGGACTCAAGCGGAAATATTTATGAATTGGATAAACAAGTCTTATTGGGGCAGGAATCCCCCGATGTTGTAAGAACAAAGCTTACAGCTGTAACGCCTAAACGTTCACAATTTAAAGTCGGTATAGTCATGGAACAGCTGGATGATATCATTTCAAATTATCGTCCTGTAGACTCCAACTATCGTCCTGTAAAATAATAGGTCTTCTCTTTAATTTTGTCCATTTCTTATCTCTCTTTTCAAGCCAAATCCCCTTTTTATATTTAGTCCCTGAAAATTATTTTGCATAACGACTATCTTCCATAAACCTTTTCAAAGCATTCTATAAACACATCCTTCGGCACATCGATCCCTGCTTCTACAAAGCATTTCGCCAGCTTCAGGCCGACTTCTTTTTCACTGCCTTTTTCATTGAATTCCAGAAGCCTTTTGATTGTAAAACCGCACAAGAATCCTTCATTAAGAGCCAGAACGCAGCTTATCTTTTTATTTGCCTGTTTTTTATAAATTTCATTATTTTCGAAGAAAATGCCGTTTGAAGCAAAAAACCCCTCTTTTTCATCAAAACCGTGTTTTCTTAATTCCCACTTTACGAGCTCTTTAATAAGCTCCTTATGGCCAATATCTTTAATATCCCCTTTAAACATCAAATCCTTTTTGTCAAAAAAACAAACCTTTCCCAAATATTTCATAACCTTTTGCCTTGGCCCTTTGTAAGTCCACTTGTTCTCAACAAGATAAGCATAAGAAAGCTCTTCTCCGGCTTTGTTTTTCCTCTTCTTGATCCTTATGATCATAAATCACATGGGCACTATGTAATATATATGTTTTTCGCTTTATTTTTGCATTACTTTTATCGTCTAAAAAACTAAATCTTTTTCTCCACCACTTTTCCGTCTTCTTCAGCAAATATCTGCGCTTGGAACTTAAACACCTTGACATCAAGATTTCGCCATGCATCAGACCTTAATCCTGCTTTCTGGCAGGTCATAGAAAGAGCCATCTCAGGATCAGCATCATACTCAGTGAATACCTGCGGCAGCAACAATCCTTTGTTATGAAAACTGCCCTGCACAATCAAGCCATCTTCTCCGATCTTTATACACTTCAAATAATCATCAGCCTTCAGCACTTTTATCTGTTCCGGCTTTGTCAAAACACTTAACTCAAGTGTAATATTCTCGAACTCTTCTTTCGTCAATGGCGCAAATCTTGGATCATGAAAAGCAGCGCTTTTTGCAGCTTCAACAACAGCCTCATAAAGCGGAAGAACAGGCTCAGGATAGCCAATGCAGCCCCTTAACTCGCCATGCATATTCAGCGTTACAAACACCCCTTGCTTTTCAGAAAACTTTTTCTTTATATCGTCGCTGATTTTAACTTCTTCGTTATAGAAATGAGAGCGGATGCTTTTCCTTGCAAGCATTACCAGTCTTTCACCCTCTTTTAAGCTTATCATGCTATAATGATGCTTACCTTATTTCCTTATCAGCAGCGTTCCTGAATTTATCCGTTTCTTTCTTCAGCCTTTTTGCAGCTTCCTCTAATGCCTCTCTTGCAGTTTCCCTTCCTTCAGTCTCGACAATAAACTTTGGTTTTCCAACCATAGGGTGCCTTATGTTGTAGCCGGCTGCCTTTACATTTTTATCATTCTGCAGCTCTTCTTTCAGCGCATTTGAAAGCGTATGGCCTTCTCCTGAAATCTCGATCATAATCTTGTTTTTATCCTCTTCAAGAACCTTTATTTCCATGATTTCACCTTGTAAAAGGAATTGCCATTTGTTTAAATAGTTAACTGTTTAATAAATATAACTTCAGAGTAGTAAAAGAACCGAAAGATTTATAAAGTATTGATTTATTCTATTTATCAGGAGAATTAAAATGTCAAAAGAATCTAATAGGTTATTTGGGATGTATGATCATTGCGACCCTCTTAAAGTCGTGATGCATAAAGAAGTTCCTAAACCAAGATTTGAATATCAAAAAGAATTTCTTGATTATGTTACTCAGATTCTAAGAGAAAGTGGAAGAGATGTCTTTTTATCTGAAGCTACAACAGCTATTGGTCCTGATGCTTATGTGAACGTGCCAACAATACGAGAAAGACAGCCTGGATTTAAAGGAACTTTAAGAGATATAACTTTTAGAATATTAGATACTTTTTACGGAGCACCTCATGATTTAAGAGGACTTGGAGGTATCTTATACCAACTTGGAGATGATTTCTTAGACATAGAGGATCCACAAGTAAGAGAAGCTTTGGAAAAAGCTGATAGCAAATATCCCCACCAGCATATACCGCAGATGCCATTAGGAACTCCTTTAAGATAAAATATTTCGGTTTCTATCTTTTAGCCCGAATTCTGAATCAGACATAACTATCATTTAACTAACCAGCTTCTAACGATCATTTTATACGGCCCTTTCCATCCTAAACAGGCTCACTTTTACCCTGTAGATCCTCTTTTCATGCATTTTCATGGTTGCTTTCAGAGGCATCTCAAAATCAAGCACATTCGTAACCTTAAAGCCATGATCCCCTGCAAGCGCCTCTACAAAGCCCTTGCTCTCACTTTTATGCAGGGAATATACAACAGGAGCCAGTTCCATAGCCTTCTCCAAAAAAACCCTGTCTGCGTGCCTCTCTTTTGTTCCAAAAGGCGGGTTTTCAAGCACCACATCCACTTTTTCAGTAAAACCAGCAATATCCTGGCGCAAAAATACCGCTCTGCCACTCAGCGAACTCTCACTTTTAGCCATTTTTGCCGCATTTTTAAGGTTTTTTCGAGCAATCTCCACACTTTCAGCATCAGAATCCACAAAATACACCTTTTTAGCTCCGAGCAGCAAGGCTCCAATGCCCAAAATACCTGTTCCACATCCCAGATCAGCACTCACTTTCTGCTTCAAATCCCCTTTCATAGCAGCAAACCACAGGAATTCAGCTGCAACCTCGCTGTCTGTGGCATACTGCTCAGCCATCACTTTCGGCTGTGTAAAGCCTTCCAGCTGCGAAAGCACTATTGCCAGCCCTGATTTCGATCTCACTTCCATTTAAAAAACAATCAGACAGCACTATTTAATCTTTTTTATTTTTTAGGAAAAATTTTTCAAAAATTTCCAGCAAAATCCTTAAAAACAGCCCACAATGCCATATTCCCAGGACAGTCCCAACATATTCCCAGCATATTCCCAGATAGTCCCAGTTTTGAACATTTTCTCGTCGAGAGATAGTCCCAGCATATTCCCAGATAGTCCCAGAATAGTCCCAATATATTCCCAGTTCAGTCCCAGATAGTCCCAGTTTTGACCCTTTTTAGTCGAGAAACATTCCCACACAATCCCAGCTATATTCCCAGAAAATAAGGCTGGGAATGAGAAAAATACACATTAAAAACAACTAAAACTTTTAAGCTTTGACACTAATTTTTGACAGGTAGCTTTTCTCCTTGCCATCCTTCATAAAGCCAATTTCCCTGCCTCTTTCAACCTCTTCCAGAATCCTGTAAAACGAGCTCTTGCTGCACAGCTTCTGCTCATCAACAACAATCTCCCTTAGCTGCAAAGCGCTCACTTTCTCATATTTCTGTATCAAAGAAACAATTACTGACTTGACATAATCCTTGGAGTTCTTGGTGAGCTTTTTGACAACCTTTTCCTTGAAGCTTTGCTTATAACCGCTATGTACAGCTTCCTTTCTGCCTTCTAATGAATCTATTTTCTCATCTAACTCCCTTATCTTGTCAATCAGCGCTTTTTGGTTGTTGTGCAGTCCGTAGTAAGCGTCAATGATCTTGCCCTGCTCAACCTTTTGCTGCGTTATGGAATTTCTCAGGTCATTTATTTCCAGATCATGCGCATTCCCTTTCTCATTAAGATGCCTTACCCATGCCCAGACATTAACCACATCGCGCTTTACGCTCAAAAAAGAATTCTTTACAACTTCTTTAATGCTATTATCCTCTTTTTTCCTGAAAAAATTAAACATTTTAGACAAGCCTCCAGTTTGGATAAAATGGTTTGAAAATCTTGTTTTCAAAACATTTTATATTAATTTAGTACAGCAACTATATATATTTTTTGAAATTGTTTTTTTGAAAACACAAAATACCGTTTCCCTTGTGCTATCGAAAACTATTTAAATAACCGCCTTCCCATTTTCATGATTCGGGGGTGTTAGACTGTGTTTGAAAAGAGGGATTTATTGTCAGATATGGACAAGAAGCTGAAAACAGCTTTTAAGTCGATAAAAGAGGAATTTGAAGATCACCTTGAATCTATAAATGACAATACGAATGAAATACAGTCAAATTACGAATACATCTGCAAGTTTGATTCCCGCCTGGACAAGGTTGAAGAAAAGCTTGAAGAATTTGCTCTTTTCTTAAAACAATTAAGCAAGGAAAACAAGGAAATTTCCAAAAAAATAGAGTTCAAAATAACACCTCTTACAGAAAAAGAGAAAGAAGTGTTCCTTGCGTTATATATATTAGAAGAAGCCACTCCAGTAAGCTATAAGGCGCTTGCCCAAAAACTCGCAATTTCAGAAGCCTTAGTCCAAAATTACACCGGCAATTTGATCGAAAAAGGCATACCGATTATTAAGAAATACATAAACAACGAAACATTCCTCAAGCTGAATCTGGACTTCAGGCAGCTTCAGACAAAAGAAAACATTGTAGGCATAAACGCAGAAATTTCAAAAATTACAGTTAAAAACATGGACAAAAATCAAGTTGAAAACATTTAAGCAATTCTCACAAGTTTTATTATATATATTATTCGAGCATTGATTAAAAGTTTTATTCTAAACAAAAAATAATCAAAAATAAGCCAAAAATCCTATAAAGCTTCGCACAAGATGTATTGTACGCACCATTAAATTACAGCAAAGATTTATAAATAAGTTCGCACAATTTGGTTGTATGAAAAGAATGGGAAAAACAATAATCTATTTTGTTAGACATGGAGCCGTGGATAAACCAAAAGACACCTGGGCTGGAATAAATAACCTACATTTTGGTTTGAGCAAAAAAGGAAAAGAACAAATCAGAAAAGTAAGGGAGTATTTATCTAAACATAACATAAAGGTAATTTACACTTCCCCTATAAATAGGGCCTATGAAACTACAAAGATGATATCTGAGTTTTTCCCAAAAGCTAAAGTTATTAAGTCAAAACAATTATTTGAATGGAAATACAAATGGAAGGGAGAAACAGAGACCGAAATAAAGCAATCAAATGAATTTCAAATCTACTTAACTAATCCAACAAAACTAATAGGGGGCGAAAAAATCAGGGATTTGGCCCTTAGAATGCAGAATTTTTGCAAAAAGATCATTAAGAAGCATAAAGGCAAGGAAATAATCTGCGTTTCTCATCAAGACCCTATTAGGGCATTAAGATTAAAATTACAAAACAAAAATCTAAACTTGCTGAATAAAACGATGTGTGATAGGGGGTCTATTTCAGCTCTTTATTTCAAAGGCAACAAACTGAATAAAATTAAATATATAGAACTAAAATGAACAAAGAGGAATTCCTAAAAAAACTTGAAGTTGAATTGAAGATCTCTAAAAACTCACAATATACTCTGAGAAATTATCTTAAGGCAAATTCAGAACTTCTTGAATTTACTAAAAAACTACCAGATCAAATAACGGAAGAGGATGTTCAGGCATTTATGGCAGAAAAACTTTCAGACAAAGCCAGCATTTCAACAATTCTTTTTTTAGCCGCCATTAGGCATGCTTATCGAAATATCCTCAAAAAAGATCCAACTGCCAATATAAGAAGGCCAAAAAAAGAAATAAAAATCCCGGCTGTTTTATCTAAAGATGAAGTTAGAAAGTTAATAAGCTCTATTAATAACTCCAAGAGTAAGCTGATGATAACATTGATGTACGCCTGCGGCTTCAGGGTTTCTGAATTAATAAGCCTAAAGACGCCTGATTTAGACTTCAATGAAAAAATAGGCTATGCAAGGCAGGCGAAGGGCAAAAAAGACAGGATTTTTAATATTCCTGAGCTTATTTTTCAAGATTTAAAAGAACAAGCAGAAAAACAAAAACAAGAAAGCCAGGAGTATTTATTCTCTGGTCCAAAAGGAAGATTATCTGCAAGAAACCTGCAAAAAATAGTAAGAACTGCAGCAAAAAAATCAGGGATAAGCAAGCCCGTTCATTGTCATACATTAAGGCATAGTTTTGCAACGCATTTGCTTGAGAACGGCGAAAATTTAATTGTTATACAGCAGCTTCTTGGTCACGAAAACATTGAAACAACAAAAATTTATACTCACATCAGCCCGCAACAATTAAAAAAAGTAAAAAGCCCGATAGATGCCTTATAAAAGAAATTAATCTTTTATCCTTGTTGATTCAAAACCTCTTCCCTTTTTTCAAATTCTTCATCAGCTCTTCAGACATGAAGATCTTTCCATTCAAAACAACATACCTGTAAGGCAGTATCACTTCTTCATTCCTGCCTGTTTTTATTTTTATGTTGTCCTTGAATTTTATTTTCTCAAGCGGCATTCCGCCAGCAATCATCTTCACAGCCAGAACAGCGTTATCCGTGCTCATCTGCTTTTTTCCGATATTAAATGACTCAAAACCCAGTTTCCCAGTCAATAATTTTTTTGTTCTTTTTTCAGGAGGATAATTTCCAAGTATGCCGCCAAAAACAAAACAATTGAACTTCCTCGCTATTGCAGGGGTTAATGTTCTCTTCGAGTTCGGATCAAGAATGCATGTTTTATTTTCATCAAGGTTTAAATTAAAAACACTTTCTTTAAGAGCATTGCCAAGATTTTTTAATTTTAAAATCTCTTTTTTATTTTTTATATTTGTAAATATTATGTTGCCTTTTCCAACAATCTTTGCTATATCCTCATATTCAAGAAAACACCACTTATACAGCCTTTTTTCCAGATGCTCAACAACAAATTTAGGTTGCATTTAAAATTTCTTAAACGGCGCGATCTTATCAACAAGGTCAATATGCCCGAGGAACAATGCCCTGCAGCAGTATCTCTCCAATCCAAGATCATCAAGAACTTTTTTCCTGCTTTCTCCTTTTGCAACCCTCTCCTGGAAAGATTCCCACAACTGGGCAACCGGCTTTCCGCAGCTGAAACATCGTATTGGAATCATCATTTTGCATCACCTGTAGCTTTTTTGAACTTTTGCACGCGCTTTTCCGTGCCTGTTTGGCTTTCTCGATTCTTTTCTCCTGATATCCGCAACAAGCAATTGCCTGTCATAATCCAAAAAATCCTTCTCGAGCAATTTATTGAACTGCACCAATGCCCTTCCTATTGCCAGCCTTGCAGCTTCTGCCTGGCTTGTAATTCCGCCTCCTATGACATTCACATCAATATCAACCTTTGAGGCTGTATCTCCTGCTAATATTAATGGCTCCATTATCTTCATCCTTGAAATCTCTGGCTGAACTAGCTCAATTGGGGCATTGTTGACCTTTATTTTGCCGCTGCCCTGCGTTAATGTAACCCTTGCAACAGCCCTTTTTCTCTTTCCAGAGCAATGTAATGCTTTCATACCTTCCCTCCCAGGAATATGCATATATCCTTCACTTTTACGCGCTTTAAAATCGACAATCTTTCCGCTTTGGCCTCTTCAACACTCCCGAACTTTTTGTTCTTCAGCTCTTCAGGAACTCCAATATAGCATTGTACCCTTCTGAAAGCAGCCAAGCCTCGATGCTGGTGCGGCAGCATCCCTTTTATAACTCTTTTTACAAATCTGTCAGGCATTCTGTTCAAAAAAGGCCCTGTTGTATGCGTACCCATCTCTCTTAATCTTTTGTAATTTGCAAAAACCATTTGTTTATCCCCTGAAATAACAGCATTCTCGCAGTTCACTATTATCACAGTATTGCCTAATAAGGCTTCTTTAGCTGCCTTTGCAGCCATTCTTCCCAAAATCAGATTAGTGGCATCTATTGTTCTTTCCATTTTAGCCTATTATCCTCAGGTCCTTTCCCTTGGGATTTTTTTCCATTATTTCATCTATCGTGAAAAATTTGTTTTTTGAAGCCTTGATCTTTTCAATTGCAGACTGCGAAAACTGCCATGCAGCAATATTCACCTTGTGCATCAAATCTCCCGAGCCCAGAACTTTTCCAGGGACAATAACAGTTTCGTTGTCATTTGAATGAAGACTTATCTTTGATAAATTCACTATTCTTCTTTTTCTTGAAGAGCTTTCCAGATCATCAGCTATCCTGTGCCATATGTTGGCTTTTTCCTTATAGCTCATTCTCTTTAGCTCTTCTATGAGCTTCTTCAATATTTGGTTTGTTGGTCCTGTTTTCATTTTCTTGTTTTTGTTAATGCGGGAGACGAGATTCGAACTCGCGCAAGCACTAAGCTACTAGGCCCTCAACCTAGCCCGTTTGGCCGCTCCGGCACTCCCGCAAATTCACTGAGCAATGCGAGAGTCACTTTGCTTTTTTGAGTGCCTCTGTGAAACCGTCAAGCTGATCATCGAAACTGTCCAAAGACCGCTCGACAATTTCCTTCGCGCTTAACTGTCCCCATGATTCAACATAAAAAACAAAATCATTGCTTTTATCGATTTTTATTGCTCCTTTTGGCCTGCATATGTCGATGCACGCTTCGCACAGGTGGCATTTAAGCAAATTATCCTTATTGACTGACATTTTCCCGTCCTTCAGCTCAAATATTTTCAACGGGCAGGCTTTAACAACCTCTTCCCTATTTTCACAGTCCTTTATAATTTCAACAATGGGCTTGTTCTTGTAGTAAACTAAACCAGGGCTCCACTTGATATGGTCTTCTCCTGATCCGAGAACAGCTGTTGCTTCTAATTCAAGCTCCTGGCCTTTTGTTAGTTTTGCAATCGGAGTTTCAGGATAAACCGGAACAACTTTCGGATCTTTTGACTTGATATCAGAAGCATAAACAACAGCAGGGCCTTTTGCCTTTAATGTTAGCTTTAGCTGGCAATGGGCGCATCCTTTGCCCTCGCATTTGCACTTGATTGGCAATGTGTATGACCTCAGATCTGTCTTCAGCGGAATCAATCCCAGGCGGTGCGCAACAATTTCATCATACAAAACAGACGAATTTTCCTTGAATTCTACATCCTCAATTGCCATTGTCAGAACTTTGCTTATTGCATTTCTTCTTACTGCATTTACAATCGCAGCTGTTGAATCCTTGATAACAAATGAAAGCTTAAAATTCTTCTTGTCATTTTCCAATAGCCTTATTTCCATTTAAACCCGCCTCCCTCTTTTACCGCCTTTTTTCCTGCAGCCATCGTGCGGAATAGGTGTGACATCTTCTATTATGCCGATTATCAGCCCCATTCTTGACAATGCCCTTATAGCGGCTTGCGCTCCTGGACCCGGATTTGTAGGCCCATTATGCCCGCCAGGCGCCTTTATTTTTACATTTATGCCTGTAAGCCCCTTTTCAAATGCAATTTCAGCAGCCTTCTTTGCAGCAATCATTGCAGCAGTAGGCGAACTCTCCATTCTGTCAGATTTCACAACCTGGCCGCCCGATGTAAGCGCAATTGTTTCCGTGCCCGTTATATCTGTGATGTGTATTATTGTATTGTTATAGCTGGAATAGATGTGCGCAACCCCCCATCTGGTTTCTTCTCTGTAATGCCTTTCAGCCTCTCTGCCTTGCGGCCGAGAATTCCCTTTTGCATTCTCAGCATTATTTTGCGGCGCTTGAGATTGCTTATTCTCAGAATCGCCTTGTGTTTTTGTCATTTTTATTTCTTCTTTCCTGCCTTCCCCGGCCGCCCCATTTTCTTTCCCTTATTCTTTCTTTATGGATTTTTTTCTTTTTACTTTCTGTTTTTGCCCTTTCAGCATGCGTCTCGCTGATTAAAGGGCTTTTTGTTGAAAATGAAATTCTGCCTTCCTCTTCCCTCAGCACAAAATAAGATGGCGCGCTTATTTTTTTATCTCCGACAAGTATGTGGCCGTGAGTGATAAACTGCTTTGCCTGCTTCATGCTTTTTGCCAATGCCTTTTTAAATACAAATGTTTGAAGCCTTCTGTCAAGTATGTTGCTCAATGTTAATGCCAAAACATCTTCCAACTGCGCATTTTCAGCTATCAGGCCCAATGAGGAAAGTTTTTTTAACAGCAAAATTTTTTCTTTCTCAGACTGCACACTTGGCTTTCCTGCTAATTGTTTGGCTTGCGCAGCGACATTGCCCAAAACAGACTTCATTTTCCATATCTCTTTCTTATTCTTCAGCCCGTATTCTTTCAGAATCTCGTTCTCTTCATCTATTCTTGCGCCCTGCCATGGGTGGCGCGGCGGATGATATTTCTTTCTTTGTTTTTTAGGGTCTCCCATTTTGCTTATACCTTTCCGGGCTTGGCGCCCGCTCTTTTAATTACGCCAAGAGTTCCTTTGCCCTTGCTTTTTGTTCTTCTGAAATTTGATTTTGTTCTCTGTCCGCGCAATGGCAATCCTGCAGTGTGCCTTATCCCCCTTCTGCTCTTTATTTTCTTCAGTATTTTTATGTCATTGCCTTTTGCAAAGTCAAGGTCAGCGGCAAACAAATGCATGTCGCTGCCAGTTTCATAGTCCTTTCTTCTGTTCAGCATCCAGACAGGAATTTTGAATTTCAAAGGATCCCTGATTACAGTCTCTACTTTCAGAACATCCTCATCAGAAAGGTCTCCTGCCTTTTTTGTTTTTTCCACATTCGCCATCCTGCATACAGCATTGGACAGCATGAAATTAATCCCCTTTATTTTCCTGAGAGCCATGGCTATTGCCTTGTTTCCGTCGAGATCTGTCTGCATGATTCTTACAAGGTGCCTGAATTCGTGCTTTTCTTCCATTTTGATAAACCATATGGCCGAGAATAATGTAAGCTAGCATTAAACCCTATGAACGCCTACACCGGTAAACTCGGGCTTTAAAACTCTAGAATGGGGGTTTATTTAAAAAGATTTCGTAAAAAATGGCATTTACATAAGTAACAGACATCAGCGCCGACTATGGCGGTGCGACGGCCAAAACTCGCTTCGCTCGTTTTGCCCTGCTCGGTTTCCCGTAGGGAGCAACCCCTCCTCGCCGCACGCCACGTCGGCGCTGATGAGCCGGGGGTTGTCCCTCAAGTTTTTAGCAAAAACTTGGCAAAAACATATGATGCATAAAGCCTCATGCCACGACCAGATTGTTTTGGATGCCAGTCGTGGCGTGGAGCTTAATGCTCCACATTGCGTGTCAAATGAGCGTAACCATTTGCGGGGTGGCGAATAGGATAATTTTTTGAAAAAAATTGTCCGTCAGCGCCAATGTGGTGGCGTGCGGCAAGAATGATATAGTTGAATAGATGCTAAAAAAAAGGCGATCAGCGAGAATCGAACTCGCTTCCGAGGCTCCACAGGCCTCTATTCTGCCATTGAACTATGATCGCCAATAGCAACTTAAAAACCGCTTTGGTTTAAATATGTCGGAAATATACTGTATTTATAAAATTAATGGAAAAAAATACAGCCGTATCACCGAAGCCAGTATATTTCCGAGCATGCTCAAAAACCACATGATGCAGTAACTAGTAGCAACATCCGTTAATCTATGCTGGTGGTTTTTGACAATTTACTGAGAAATCGGCGGATAGCTGTAGCTGGTCCGTGGCATCTCTGTTCTTTCCGCCTGCTTCTTCACAAGCGCGATCAGATAAGGCATGCTGAAAGAAAAGACATAAACAATGCTGACCAGGAATGGATCCTGCAGCGGATTAGTCAGCTTAAGCAGCTTTATCAGGTAATTCGACATGTCTGTCATGAAATAAATATTGATTATCGCAAGAGCCGGGATGAAGATCCACGCAATGACGTGCTGCTTTTCATCAGCAGTTTCAATATCCTTTAATAAAAGATTGAACAGAGAGCCGAAAGCAAGGCTGATTATTACGATTATTGCATAAAGAAAAAAACCCTTTAAAGCCAGAAGAAAAGGAACAAGCACAACTGACAAAATTCCATTTCCGGCTATTGCAACAACAAGCGAAAACCAATAAACAAACTTTCCCTTTTTAGGCTCCTTTCTGCCGAATACATTTGAAACTCTTGCTACCTCTGCATCAGACCACCCCTTTTGCTTCAATCTTTGCTGCAGCGTGCTCATTTTCTCACCAAAAGCGAAGCAAGTTTTCTGAAAGCAGCGGAAGCCGGAGCATTAGGCTCAAAATAAGCAACAGGATGCTTTAAAAAAAGAGCCTTTCTTACATTGTCATCATGCGGAATTATGCCGATCACAGTTTTCTCTAAAATGGATTCAACATTTTCAGCGCTCAGCTCGTTTTCATCGTTTTTAACCTTGTTCAGCACAATGCCGATAGTTGAAACGCCATTCTCCTCAGCTAATTTTATTGTTTTAAGCGCATCTGTCACAGACGGAAGATCCGGGTTTGTTACAACAATCAGCTCATCTGCTGCTTTAATTGCATCAGCAGCATGCTTTCCCAAAGTTGCAGCTGTGTCAATAATTGCGATTTCAGTTGCTCCATTCAAATCCCTTAAAGCGCCTTTTAATCTTCCGCTTGCATTCTCGTCAATGTTTGAAAAAGAAAGCGAGCCAGTCACAAGCTTTAATCCGCTGGGATGAAGATATGTTGCTTCAGAAATGTGCTTTTTTCCAATCAAGACATCATGCAAGGTTGCTGCCAGAATCGGAACTCCGAGAAATAACCCAATATTCGGATTAGTCAAATTGCCGTCAACAAGCGTGACATCCCTGCCATAGCTGCTGAGCGCTATTCCCAGGTTAATTGCGGTGGTTGTTTTTCCCACTCCGCCTTTTGCCGAAGCAATTGCAACAAACTTAGTCATTTTTATCCTTGGATGGATTTATAATATTTTCAATTATGATTATAAAATTTCTTATTTTATGGTAATATTCGGTTATTATGTCAATGTCAATCTCAATCTCTCCTTCTTCCAGAAAAGCAGTCATTGTAACGTGCCTTCTGAATTCTCTGGCCCTTTCAAAATGAGCCCTGTTTATCTTCCTCAGTAAAATGTAAAAATCAATATAGTCCTTTAAACTTTCATCTTCTGACTTAAACAAATTGAGAAAAACACTGCCCCGCTCAACAACATTTGACGGAATCGCCTTTATCTTCTTCTTCACCTTTGCATATTCTAAGCCGGCTCTTATGGAAAAGTCAAAGGCATTGATCATCCTTTCTATTATGCTCTTTATGACATCCACTGTCCTGGTGTACTTCAGGCTTACATATATTAAATGGTCAACCCTTTTAAGCTCCTCTTTTGCTTCAGCTAAAGACTCTAGGTATTCGCTCATATTCGCTCTTTTTCAATATGGTATCAATAACTTGAATAAATAACTTTGTTTTTGCCACGTATTTCTTTATGCTGTCCAGTGATATGGTGTTCATCCTGTAATTGTCAGAGCATATGACAAACCTGTCCTTTCTTATGAATTCAACAGGGCTTTTTTTATGGCTCACTATGACGTCTTTAACCTCTCTTATCAGGCCGGCATAATCCTTGCTTATCCCGTATTTCTGCATCCTTTCCCTGAAAATCATAAATTTTGGCTCAAAGGTGTCATTAAAAGGAGGAATTGACTTATAGAGCCTCTCATAATAAAGCAGCGCAGACATGGAATATGTCAATGCCAGGAAAACATTGTCTATGATCGAAAGAAGCAGCCTTGGATCCTTCAGCAAAGTATACGTAACAGACATCATATGGTCAGCTACTGCAATGTTCTTTTTAGCCTTCTGGATAGCCTCCTCGTATTGCTCCATTTTAGACAGTTAAATCAGAGAAGTATAAAAATGTTTAGAATTTTTCACTGGCTTTTTAGCTTCAATATCGCCTCTGCAATGTCGCCATTTGATTCCTTTAATGCTTTTTTTGCAGATTCTTCATCAACATTTGCTTGTTCCATTACAGTCTTAACATCATCTTCTGAGATATCGATGCCTTTTTCCATTTCATTGGCAGTCCCGCTGATCTGAAATGACTCCTGGCCCATCATATTCACTTTCTGAACGCTGGGATTAGTTATTACAATATCTTTATCTTCGCATTTTATTATGACTTCTGTTGCTTCTATCTCTTCCTGCTTCATGCCAAGCTTTTTCATAGCCTGCTGCATCTGTCTTGGGTCTATTCCTGGGAACATGTTACAACCTCTATATGCCTAACAAAGCGCTGCCGTAAGCGTGCAGAATAAGCATAATTATGATGACAATTATAGAAAAAATAACAATCATGCCGGGTTTGAATTCTACTTTTGATTTGTAGTCGTCAAAATATCTCGTGATTCCTGCTGTGCTTGTCGGCATTGATACTTTGTCTTGCGCCATTTTTACCTTGTAATTTAAAATGCAGGGTGAAAATAAGCCACCTTCTGTCGGATGCTTATTCAGACCATCCGCCTCAGTATTTAACTAAGCGTTCTTTGCGAACTTGCACCAGCCAGGGCTGCCCGTTTCACCGCATCCTTTAAAGGCGTCAACAGGTTACATCAAGGTTTCCTTGATGTGCCGGAAATTCTTAGGGAATTTCCAAGCATCTTGCTGTTGTTGCCAACAGCTTCACTGCATCATCCCATTTTAAAGGCCGTTTCGTTTCTGTGACGTTGCCGTCCATTGCTGGAACTCGCTGCCGCGAGTGGCTTCTTCCTCCGTGAATGGAGGGGTGGGTGGACTTTCCTCAGCTCCACTAAAGGTATCTTCACTTTCGTTCGGAAACCCCTCTGGGGAACCGTCAACTGAGTATTCACCCTGCATAATGGAATAATTGGTTTTTATTTATAAATTTTTGGTTTGTTTTTGGTTTTACTTTGTGAGAAACGCCCACCACGGAGTTTTAGTTTCTATTACCTCTCCGCTTTCAGCATCAATTTTTATTTCTTCATTCAATGATGCGCTAAAGATCAAGAATAGTTTTACCTTTTTTGTCGCATATATATGATAGACTGCCCTTCCATTCTCTTTTTCAAGAACTGCCTTTTTTATAGTTCCGCTTTCGCGGATTTTGGAAATGGCTCTGTCAGGGAAAATTATTTTATTTTCTTCGCCTTCCGAGCTGTTGATATATAATTGCAATGATTCTTCTGTAATATCCAGTTGCGTTTCTACAACACTATTTCCTCTTCTTATAATCGTTTTATCTTCAGATTCTTTTTCAACAGTGATTTCTGCTGCTTCTTCCACGGTAATTCCTGAAGCCTGGGTCTGGCTCTGGCCAGCAGCATGTAAAGTCTGATTCTGGAGGACTGCAGTAATGCTGGCATTCTGCGATTCTCCGCTTAAATTCAGACTCGAATATACAGTTGCATTTCTCATGACTGCTGTGCCT
Organism: Candidatus Woesearchaeota archaeon; assembly: GCA_016180285.1. Classification (NCBI taxonomy): domain Archaea; kingdom Nanobdellati; phylum Candidatus Woesearchaeota; species Candidatus Woesearchaeota archaeon. Next base: position 113,692 of record JACPBO010000005.1, on the reverse strand, counting down.
GTGTCCGCTACAGAAGGCACGCATGGGAGGGCCGTAAGAGGAAGTCCGACATTGCAGTTGATTTCTAGGTCAGATGCTGACCAGTTGCTGCTGCAATTTGATAAGTCAATGCAAGCCCTTGTTTTTACGCTATTAACACAACTACTCCATGCACCGCATCTCCACAGCTGCTCGCAGGCGCATAAGTCTGCAGAAAGAATATATGTATCCTTGAACCTTGCCATATCACTGGCTGCGCCAGCATATATTGAATCGATTCTTGTGCTGAAAACAGTAACATTATCATATCCCCTCCATCTCTCTGCAATCTCAAATAGCTCTCCCTCTCCGCCAATCCCGCTATCCTGGCCGCTTGGGCTGTAGCGTGAAGTAAGAGCAAGCCATGCCTGTTTTGGGCTCGCCCTCGCGTCAATTGAAATAGCCTGAAGAGAGCTATCATAATCGAGCGCCCAGGTTTGCCCAGTAGACAATGTTTTATTGCCCTGGCAGCTCTCTATGGCAGGAGGCTGCCCTTCTGATTTATGGCAGCTGTTTGAATCAGCACAGTTCTCTCTTTTTATCTTGTAATTCAAGCATTCACCAGTGTAGCACCCCCATTCTGGATTGCATGCATTAACCGCTATAGAGCTAACATAATTCTCTTTCAAATCAACCATGTCGCTAGTAGACCCGGCAAAAACCCTGCTCATATTAATTCTAAAGATGATGAGGTTGCTGTAATTCATATACCTTCCCTCTACATAATCATAAAATTTGCTTTCGTTGACTATTGCATCATCCTTCAGTGTGCCGTTCTTGTAAACAGCAATCAAAACCTGTTTCGGGCTTGCCCTTGCGTCAATTGACAATACCCTTATATCATAACCAAAGGCAAAATTTGACCATGTTTCTCCTATGGTCAAGATTCTTCTAACGCCCTCAAGAGGGACTAGCATATCCTCTCCCGTGGCTGTAGCGGGTATTTTCACCAGTTTGGCTGATTCCAAAATCGCTGCAGAGCCAGTTATATTTGAAGAGGTCACTGCCGAACTGGTTCCATTCGAAGTGTTGCCTGTTACATTTGAAATGCTTTTTATGGCGGTTATCTGCGTTGTAGATGCTTTTTGTATAATTTTTGCAAAAACATTCCCTGTTATTGAGCTGTTCGTTGACAATATAACCGCAGCAAGAAGGATCAGGACAATAGCTGCAAAAATGAGTTTTGAATTTGCTGCAATAGGCCTCTTTTTTGCCATTTTTCATTGACTTGATTTTTATATTTTTAAATGTTTCCTTTTTTTTCAGTTCGCAAAACCAACAATTTTATATACCCTTTCTCAAATCCACTATGCTATGAAAAGAACCAACACTTGCGGCGAATTGGCCAAAAAGGAAATTGGGAAAAAGGTAACCTTATGCGGCTGGAACCACAGCAGAAGGGATCACGGAGGAATAATCTTTATTGATCTAAGGGACAGATACGGCATTACTCAGATTGTTTTTGATCCAAAATATAACAAGAAGCTCCATTCTGAAGCAGAGCATCTGTCAAGGGAAGATGTTCTCCAAGTCAAAGGAACTGTCAGATACAGGGGCAAAGGGCTGGAAAATGCAAAGCTGGTAACAGGCGATATAGAAGTTTTGATTGATGAATTGAATGTGCTGAACAAAGCAGCAACCCCTCCTTTTGAAATCGAGGACAGGCTTCCTGTTAATGAAGATTTAAGATTGAAGTACAGGTATCTTGACTTAAGAAGGCAGGTAATGCAGCAGAACTTAATTCTAAGGCACAAGATGATCAAGATTGTAAGGGATTACTTTAATGAGCGAGGATTTCTGGAGATTGAAACTCCGCTTTTGGCGAAATCAACTCCGGAAGGCGCAAGGGATTATTTAGTTCCCTCAAGAGTTCATACTGGGAAATTTTACGCACTGCCGCAAAGCCCGCAGCTGTTCAAGCAGTTATTAATGGTCGCAGGATTTGACCGCTATCTGCAGATTGCAAAATGCTTAAGGGATGAAGATTTACGTGCAGACAGGCAGCCGGAGTTTACGCAGATTGATGTTGAAATGAGCTTTATTGATGAAGAGGATATTTATGCAATCATGGATGAACTGATAAAAAGAGTCTGGAAAGATGTTTTAAACATTGACATCAAAACTCCTATAAAAAGGATAACATATGATGAAGCTATGGGCAAGTACGGCTCAGACAAGCCTGATCTGAGATTTGGCCTGGAACTTGTTGATGTAAGTGATATTGCAAAGGATTCTGATTTTGAAGTTTTCAAAAATGTAACAAAATCCGGCGGCTGTGTCAAAGCAATCAATGTAAAATCTGTCGGAGATAAATTTTCAAGAAGCGACATTGACGGCTTCATAAGCTTTGTCCAGATCTACGATGCCAAAGGCCTTGCATGGATAAAGATGGCTGACAAAGGGATGGAAAGCTCTATTGTGAAATATTTCAATGAGAAAACGCAAAAAGATTTAATTAAAAAATTGAATGCAGAAAAAGGAGATCTATTATTGTTTGTTGCAGACCACAAGCATTTTGTTGTGAATAACGCATTAGGATTCTTAAGAACTGAACTCGCAAAAAAATTAAATTTAATAAAGCCAAATACATTTGATTTTACATGGGTCACAGATTTTCCATTGCTTGAGTTTGATGAAGACCTGCAGAGGCATGTTGCAGTTCATCACCCATTTACATCGCCAAAAGATTCTGACATTTCATTGCTTGACAAAGAGCCTTCGAAAGTTAAAGCCAAAGCTTATGACTTGACGCTTAACGGAGTTGAAATTGGCGGCGGGTCAATAAGAATTCACAGAAGCGAGCTGCAGCAGAAGATGTTTGATGTTCTTGGCATTACAAGAAAAGAAGCAGAGAGCAAGTTCGGCTTTTTACTGGACGCGTTTAAATATGGCGCTCCTCCGCACGGAGGAATTGCTTTTGGCGTTGACAGGTTGGCTGCGCTAATGACTGGAAATGAATCGATAAGGGAAGTTATCGCGTTTCCAAAGAATAAAGCTGCTGAATCTTTGATGGAAGGATCTCCTTCTGAAGTTTCTGAAGAGCAGTTGAAGGACCTGAGCCTGAAGCTGGATATTGTGAAAGTTCCTGAAAAGAATGCATTGTTTGACAGGATAATTGGAACACTGAAGAATGAAAATATAACTTATGAGTTAATGGAGCACAAGCCTGTTTACACATCAGAAGAAGCAGCAAAAGCCAGGGGAACTGAATTGAAGCAGGGAGCAAAGGCGCTTGTCTGCAAGGCAGGCAGTAATTTTGTGCAATTAATTATCTCTGCAGCTACTGAGCTTGATCTTGACAGGGCAAAAAGAGTGGTTGGATCAGCAGTTTCACTTGCAAATGCAGATGATGTTAAAGCATTGAGCGGCGTTTCAATCGGAGCAGTTCCTCCCTTCGGAAACTTGTTCGGCATCAAAGTTTATGTTGACAAAAGGCTGACAGAGAACGATCAGATCGCCTTCAATGCGGGAATGCACACAAAATCAATAAAGATGAGGGCAAAGGATCTTGTGAGGGTGACTGGGGCGAAGGTTGTGGAGATCAGCAAATAGAAATTAAAAAGTACGATCATAAACAACAAAACCGTTTAGCCCTTTTCTAATTCTCTGGACTAAATTCATGTTGACCTTTCCCTTACCTGAGTGATAAGTTCTATATAAGTCTACTCTAATCAAACCTTTCCATTCATCTTCTTTTTCTTGAGAAATAGCGCCATTAAATGCTCTTTTTTTAAAAACTCCTTGAAATTTAAGCCCGTCTTCACTCCACGCTATCTTTGAGAACACATACAAACTAAAAGCTTCTCTAGTTTCTTTAAGAGGATCGTGAGATCCCTTTAATTCCATGTGATACTTACTTTCAATAACATCTTTGAACCACGACGAGTCCCAATATTCTTCCATTTTACTCCACCTATGTCCCCAGAATCCTGAGGCTTATCACCTCTTCTTTTTAGAGAATTACAATGACATTTATAAAACTATCGGCATGGCGTATCATAACTTGAAAAAACACCAGCAAACGATAAACTATATAAAGAACTCAAGATAAATTAATGCTATGAACTATCCGCTTGGCGTGCTGTTCGGCATTATTGTCATGATCAGCTGGGGCTTTGACAAGATATGCTGGAAAAAGGTTTCATCTAAGTTAGATCATTACACGATGCTGCTGTTTAATTACTTCTTCATGGTTTTGTTTTTGTTTATTTTTTCAGCCATAACAAAAAACATAAAGTGGATCAGCCTGAATGACCTTTTGCTTGTTATTTTTCTCGGGTTTTTGGGATTTGTGGCAATTCTGCTGTTTTTTATTTCATTCAGATTTACGCAAATTTCGATGATAACCGCGCTTACTGCTGCTTACGCGCCAATTGCCGCGATTATGGCAGTATTTATTTTCAAGGAGAGCATAACACTGCCCCTGCTTATAGGCATAATCATTGTTTTTATTGGCGTTTTTCTATTAAGCTTAAAGGATGGCAAATTGAAAATAAAGAACTGGAAAATAACTCTGCTGCTTGCAGCAGCCATATCCCTCATATGGGGGTTTATATTCCCTTTTCTGAGGATCCCGATAAATAATATGGGCGTAGTAACAGCATCTTTGTATTTTGAGGGCTTTATACTGCTTTTCTGCCTGATTTATTTTTTGATCCGAAACAAAAACTATAATCTTATTGTAAAAAAAGAAAACTCAGGATGGCTTGTTTTAAGCGGGTTTTTGGGAGCAGTTGGCGCTGTATTTTACAACTTCAGCCTTGATCATGGCCTTATTCTGATAGCCTCGCCAATGGCATCTGCCTCAATGCTGATAACTGTTTTGGGTTCATGGCTTTTCTTAAAGGAAAGATTAACAAAGAAGCAATGGATTTACATTATGGTGATCTTGTTAGGTTTAATATTGATTTCCTTATAGAAAAACTCAGTACATTGCCGTTTAATGTAGTTCTGTATGGACCTATTTTTCTATAATTTCTGCAATTGCTATATCTTCTGGTGTTGCGTCATACCATTCTTGCATAATCCAACATACCAGCTCTTCTAGTTTGTTGCGCATCTTTTTGTCTGCTGGAATTATTGCCCTCAACGGATCATTTTTAGGAATGGAAATTATGTCGAATGGAATATTATCTGCGAGACAGCCCCTATAACGATGGTTGCTGAGATTCTTTAAATGTGCTTCCTGAAGTAAAAGATGATCATCTACTGTTGATGCTGCAATAGAGATAAAATACACTTTTTCAAGTTTATAATCCCAGTTAAACTCCAAAAATGCATCATAGCCCCACTTTTCTGAATCATCCTTGGGAATGCACACCTTTCCTACCCTCTCTACAAATACTTGGTATTTATTTTCAGTTTGTGATGTATCGGTCATTTTTTATTCCTCCTATTCTTCTTTATCAATTTTAAGCTTCCCTTTCTAATCCATCTTATTGATTTTATAGGGTCTTACTCTTTTCCTCTTCTAGTTCTTCCAAAACACAAATATATTTTTCAAGTTTTGGAGATTCTGCTGCTTTTTCACGCCAGAAGTTTATAGATCCGTATAACCTCTCAAATTCTCTCATCTCTCTCTGTAATGTTGACTTTTTCATAAAAAACAACCGCAAAGATTTAAGTTCCTTATACTTCCTCCAGCCAATGTTGGCGCGTTCACCTTCTTTGCCATGGCCATATGCGCAAACTGCATAGTTGTACCCCCAATCGTGTAGCCTTTCTCCCTTAGCTTCAGCGCGGATAAGATCATCAATCTTGATAACTGCATCTAATCTATCGGATTGAACCATATCATAAAGTGTGGAAAGTCGCTCGCATATCTCTTGTTTTATCCTATAACTCGGAATTAGGGTGATTATTTTCATTTTCTTTTGCCTTCTATTCAGGTAATGTAACATCTTTACTAGGCATTATCATTTTAAGGCCTATTTCGTAAGTTTCAACTTTTGGCCTTCCTTGTTTATCCAGATTTAGTAGATATGATCTTCCATCATACTTCATTATAACTTCATCTTTTCCATTTTTGTCTAAATCCTCGGTAATTATTTCAAGTTTACTTGGTATGACGTATCCTTCTTCAACCTTATCTTTATTAGGAATACGAGTATTCTTTACGGCATCTAGAGTTGTAAATGTTCCTACCGCGAGCCCTAGCAAAAGAGATACTGTGGCAATTACCGATTCTTTCACTTCATTTTTAGTTGGTGATATTTCTGGTAACATCTTTTTCCATCCTCATAATAATTTATGACTTTAAGGTAGTATAATATATCAAATATTTAAATCTTTGTTGTCTTTTAAATAACAACAATAGAAAGATTTATAAAGCTCCGAATATCCTTATTCAGAAATGGAAACCGATTTTTTAAAGGATATCGGATTAACAGACAACGAAATAAGGGTTTATTTGGAGCTGTTGAAATTAGGCGAAGCATTGGCCAGTGAATTATCAGACAGAACTAATGTAAACAGAACATTAACATATCAGATATTGGGTAATTTAATGAAAAGAGGGTTAATCAGTTATGTTATTAAGAATAATATCAAATACTTCAAAGCCGCCAATCCATCTAAACTGCTGGATTTTCTCAAGGAGAAAGAGATTAATATTGAAAGGCTGATCCCGGAATTATTTAAATTAACCCCGCCCAAAGAGAAAAAGTATTCTGCAGAGCTATATGAAGGCAGAGAAGGATTAAAAACTATAATGAACGATATAATAAGATCAAAGCCAAAGGAATGGCTGGATTTTACTTCCGGCTTGACAGTTGAAATTCTGCCTGAATTTTTCATGGACAAATGGAATAAATCAAGGATTAAAGAGAGAATAAAAGCGAGAATCCTGATTAACAGCACTCCTGAAGGAAGAAAAAGGGGCAAAGATTTGGAAAAACTGAAATTTACAGAGATCGGATATTTGCCAGAAGGCTTAAAATCTCCATCGCATATCTATGTTTACGGAAATAAGGTCGGCATTGCATTGTGGGCCAAGGAATTTCCATTTGGGATTTTAATTGAAAGCGAAGAAATTGCAAACAGATTCAGGGAATTTTTTGAATGGTTTTGGAGGTTAAGCAAAAAACGATCAAAATAATCTCCTTCGATCTCGACGGAACATTATTGGATAAAAAAGGGTTTGACAGCGTCTTCTGGTTTGAGGAAATCCCGAGGCTGTATGCGAAGAAAAAAAAGATCAGCATAAAAAGAGCAAAGAAATTTGTTTATGGAGAATACAACAAAGTCGGGAATAAGCGCCTTGACTGGTATTTCCCATCATACTGGTTTAAACATTTCAAGCTCAAGGAGGATCACAAGATTATAATGAAAGACATGAAGCGCAGGATAAAGCTTTTCCCGGAAGTTAAAAAAGTTCTGAAAAAATTAAGCAAAAAATACAAATTAATTGTAGTAACAACATCAACGCATGAAATGAACGAAATAAAGCTGGAAACAGAGGGCTTAAAGGGCTATTTTTCAAAGGTCTTTTCTGTAACATCAGACTTCAGGATGACAAAAAAGAACCCGGATGTATTTTTAAAAATCATAAAAAAATTAAAAATAAAAAAGCATGAAATTGTTCATGTTGGAGACACTTATGAAGATGACTATATTGTGCCAAGAAAAGCCGGGATCAAAGCAGTGCTGATTGGCAGAAAGATCAGGCGCAAGGGAAAATATATAATAAATACTCTGAAAAAATTAGAAAATCTTATAAATGCATAACTTTGTTGATATGTGTAAGGTGGTAGATCATGAAAGTTGACAAAGATCTTATAGAGCATGTTGCAGAGCTTGCAAGGTTAAGATTAACTAAAGAGGAGATTGAGAAATTCCTTCCGCAGCTGAAGGAAATTCTGGATGCATTTTCAAAGCTTGACGAGATCGATGTAAAAGGCGCAAAGCCGAGTTTCCAGCCGATCGATCTGAAGAATGCTGTGAGAGAAGACAAAGTTGAGAAATGCCTGACGCAGGAAGAAGCTTTGTCATTGACTGAGCATAAGAAGGACGGCTACTTCAAAGGGCCGAGGGCGGTTTAAATGAGAACAGCATTATTCTTGGTTTTAATGATTGTTTTGATAGCGGGGTGCGCAAAAATGGCAGACGAAACAAAAAAAGAAATAGCAGTCATAGACACGTCAAAAGGCATAATAAAAGTCGAGCTTGACAGGGAGCATGCTCCTCTGACAGTGAATAATTTCGTGAACTATGCGAATAATAAATTTTATGACGGCCTTGTTTTCCACAGGGTAATAGCAGGATTTATGATACAGGGCGGCGGCATGGATGAGAATCTGGCCCAGAAGAATGCATATGCCCCTCTTGTCAAGAACGAGGCAAAAAACAGCCTGAAAAATTTAAGGGGCACAATAGCAATGGCAAGGACAAGCATGATTGACAGTGCAACATCGCAGTTCTTCATAAATCTGATTGACAACCCTTTCCTGGACCACAGAGATGAAACTCCCGGAGGATACGGCTATGCTGTTTTTGGCAAGGTCATCGAAGGAATGGATGTTGTGGATGCCATCGGCCTGGCTGAAACCGGATCTAAAAATGGATTTGATGATGTTCCCCTTGAAACTGTTAAAATAAACTCAATAAGAATAGAATGAACATAATAGATTTCATCAAAAAAATACAGAACAGGGAGATTGATGTAATTAAAAATACAGAAAAAGCCATTTATGAGATAAAAAAGATAAACAGCGAATACAATTATTTCAATGTAATTTCTGAGAATTTTGCGCTAGACCAGGCAAAGGTAATTGAAAAAAGGCCGCATGGAAGATTAGCTGGGCTGACTGTCTCGATAAAAGACTGCATCTGCGTTGATGGCGTTGAATCAACAGCAGGATCAAAAATACTGAAAGGCTACAATCCTGTTTTCAATGCAGCTGTTGTTGAAAAAATAATAAGGGAAGGGGCAATCATTGTCGGAAAAACATCGCAGGATGAATTTGGATTTGGCGGATTTTCCATCAATACAGGCATTGACTTTAAAATTCCACTGAACCCTTTTGACAGGGAAAGAAGCTGCGGAGGAAGCTCTGGCGGCAGCGCTGGAATCACGCAAAAAGCATCTTTCCCGCATATAAGCCTGGGTGAAAGCACAGGCGGCTCTATTGTCAATCCCGCATCTTTCTGCGGCATTGTGGGGTTGTGCCCGACTTACGGCAGAGTATCGCGCTATGGTTTGATAGATTACGCTAATAGCCTTGATAAAATAGGTCCAATGGCTAAAAATGTTTATGATGCTGCGCTGATGCTTGAAATAATTTCAGGATTTGATCCAAAAGAATCAACAACAATAAGCAAGGATGTGGATAAGTACACAGATGCTGCTGGAAAGGATTGCGGTGGAATGAAGATCGGCATTATAAAAGACTCATTTGGCGAAGGAACAGACAAAGGCTACTATCTTATCGCAATGTCTGAATCATCAACAAACCTTGCAAAGTACTGCGGAATGAGATATGGGAAGCATGAAAAGCTTGAAGGCAATTTCAATGAATATTTTTCTAAAGTAAGGTCGCTTAATTTCGGGCCGGAAGCAAAAAGAAGAATTATTTTAGGAACATTCGCAAGAATGGCAGGCTACAGGGATGCTTATTATATCAAAGCAATGAAAGTCAGGACAAAAATCATTGAGGAATACAAAAAATTATTTAAAAAATATGATGCATTGATCTCGCCAACAATGCCAATAACTGCGCCGAAAATAAAAGAGATAGAAAAGCTGACTCCTTTGCAGAATTACATGATGGACATCATGACAGTCGGCCCTAATCTGGCCGGTCTGCCGCATATGAGCATTCCTGTCGGGTTTAAAGGCAATATGCCGGTTGGCATGATGCTTATTGGCGATCATCTCGAAGAGAGCAAAATAATCCAATTAGGAAGCGCAGTGGAAAAATGAAAATATTATTCATACAAACAGGCGGAACAATTGACAAGGATTACCCAAAAGCAACTAAAGGTTATGCTTTTGAAATTTCTGAACCTGCAGTAAAAAGAATTTTAGAGAAGGCAAATCCTAATTTCAGATACCGGATTATTTCAGTTCTAAAAAAAGACAGCATAGATATTACTTCTGGAGACAGGAATAAAATTTATGAAACCTGTAAAAAATTAAATTTTGATAAAATTATAATAACTCATGGCACAGACACTATGCTAGAAACTGCTAAAAAACTGAGCGGTATAAAAGATAAAACCATAATTCTTACGGGTGCGATGAAGCCAGAAAGATTTTCCAATTCTGATGCGTCATTTAATGTAGGAGTCGCAATTGGAGCAATAAATGTTTTAAAAAAAGGAATTTATATTGCGATGCATGGAAGGATTTATTTTTGGGGTAATTGTAAAAGAAATTTAAAAACAGGACAATTTATTTAAAAATGACAAACTGGGGCAATCAGAAGGATGTTGCAGCTTTGGAAAGCGAAGACAAGCCAAAGAAATGCCCTGACTGCGGCGGCAAGATCGTCTTTGAAGATGGCGAATTAATCTGCAGGGTTTGCGGGCTGATAGTTGAGTAATGCGCTGGAATGATTATGCAAAAAAGAGGTCAGATAACTGTATTCATTATAATAGGGCTTGTTTTAGTTATTTCTCTGATCATTGTTTTTTCAATAGCAGGCAGCAGGCAGGCAAGCGAGCTGAAAAGCTCAGTTGCTGAGGCAACTATTGGCAGCGTAGAAACAACTGTGATCCGCACATATATTGAGAATTGCCTGAAAACGACATCTCAGGATGCTGTGTTTTCAAAAATAGGGCTGCATGGAGGCTATTTAAAAGAAGAAGAAGGCGTAAGCTATGCCCAATACCGTGACAACGAAATTACTTATTACATTCCTTATTATCTTGATGGTGCAGCTATTTCTATTCCTGCGCTCAGCAATATCGAAGCTGAAGCCGGAAAATATGTTGCAGCAGAAGTTGACAAATGCATCGATTTCAATATGCTGAAAGACCTGGGGTATAATGTAACAAAAGCGGATGAAATAAAAGTGAGCTTTAAAATAAACAAGGCGGATATTTCAGTTTCAATGCAGTACCCAATAACTGCAAAAAAGGAATCTTCCATAGCTGAATTGTCGCAGTTCAATGTTGCGCTTCCGATAAGGCTCGGGTTATTGTATGAAAAAGCAAATGAGATGGCAAATGCAATAAAGGCTGCAAAGGAAAGCCAGCCGCCTCAAGTTTACGACATTTCACAGCGCTGCAGTATGTTTGATAATGATGTTAATGTCTATTTTAAAAACAATGAAATCGTGCAGCTGGTTGATTTCAAGACATTTTATTACAAGTACACGCATTCTTTCATATACCAATTTGCAGTAAAGAATGTTAATTTTGCAGGTGAATGCGCTTGAAAAAAAATAATTTTAAATTCTATATTTTAGCGGTTTTTTTATTATTTGTTTTATTAAAAATAGCCTTTGCAGTTCCTGATTCCGACCGTGACGGAGTTCCGGATGCAAATGACAAATGCCCCGGCACAACCGCGTTGGTTGTTGATGCTGTCGGGTGCTCCTGCGGGCAAAAAACAGCCTGCGCTGGAAGCTGGTGCTGCCCTGCGTTGAACAATCCATGCAGAAAAGACTGCGATGACAGCACTTATGAGGCAATATGCGGCAAGCCGGTTGATTATGCATCATGCGGCAGCCCAGGAACATGCCCGGAGGATAAATGCGAAGGAGAGCTTTTTGTTGATTATCCCGAAAGCAGGCATGATTACTGCCTGAATGGGGGTTGTTTTGCTTATTCATGCGCAGCGTTAGGCAGAACTTACAATGCAGATTGCGCTTCTGGAAAAAAACCAATTAAGGTCAATGAAACAATAAATGCGACCCTTAGTATGGCTAACTCGGCCAACCTGACAAACATTACAAATCTAACAAATACGGCCATTGGAGGGGGCATTGCAGAAAATTTAGAAAATGCCAGCGGCCTTAATCTATCAAAGCAATCCAACACGAGCAAAGAATCCGGCTTTCCTTTTATTCCCGATGGCGAAGAAAGAATTGCTGCCAGCCCAATAAAATTCAATCTCGACGCAAGAATAATCCTGATAGGATTTATTTCAATAGCAATATTAATCGCAGTTATATCAGCGATCCTGCTCATAGCAAGGCAGATTGCAGTATCAGAAGCTGTTTCAATAGAAAGGGATCTGAAGCTGAGAAGATACATACTCGCAGCGCTGGCAGCTGGCTTTACAGTTGATCAGATAAGAAGAAGATTGAAAATGTCCAAGATCCAGGACAAGCATGTTAAGCGGGCGATGAGAGGGATAAGGCAACAAAGGTTTAAATAGTAAATTTAATCTACAAACAAAATGGCAAACTTTACAAGCGACATCGTAATCGGCCTTGAGATCCATGTAGAGCTCAACACAAAAACAAAGCTGTTCTGCGGCTGCGCAACAAAAGGCAATGAAGATCCAAACACTAGAACTTGCCCTGTCTGTTTAGGCCATCCGGGAAGCAAGCCTGTATTAAACCATGAGGCGCTGGAATTTGCATTGAAGCTCTGCATTGCCCTTGACGCAGATGTTTCGCCTGAAATTGCCTTTTCAAGAAAATCTTATTTCTACCCCGATATGTCAAAGAATTTCCAGATAACTCAGTATGAAGTTCCATTGGCGAAAGACGGAAAATTAAAGCTGAAAGCTGGAAAAACAATCGGAATAACAAAGCTGCACCTTGAGGAAGACCCTGCTTCGCTTGTCCATATCGGATCAATGCAGCAGTCTCCTTTTGTTCTGGTTGATTACAACAGAAGCGGCAACCCTCTTGTTGAGGTTGTTACAAAGCCTGAGCTTGAAAGCCCGGAAGAAGCCCGCGATTTCATGAACCAGCTCATTTCGATATTGGCATATTTGAGGATTTTTGACACAAACAGCGGAATAATAAAAGCAGATGCAAATGTTTCGATAAGAGAAAGCGGCTATGTAAGGGCAGAAGTAAAGAATATAACCGGCTTCAAGGACATCGAGAGGGCGCTAAGATATGAAGTTGAAAGGCAGAAGAAGGAAATCGAAGAAGGCAAAAAATTAAAGCAGGAGACAAGGGCATGGGATTCTGAAAAAGGGGCTACATTTTTATTAAGAACAAAAGAGACAGAAGAGGATTATGGCTATATTATAGAGCCTGATTTAACAAGAATTGAAATAAGCGCTGAACTGGTTGAAAGAATAAAGGAAGCAATGCCTGAGCTGGCGCATGAAAAGGCAAAGCGCTTTGTTTCCCAGTATAAGCTCAAAAAAGAAGATGCTGAAGTTTTAGCTCAGGAATTTATGCTCGCAGAGCTTTACGAGCAGGTTGCAAAAGAGATTGACCCTCTATTGGCTGCAAAATGGCTGAGAAGGGAATTGCCAAGAGTTTTGAATTACATCAAAAAAGATTTGAAAGAAGTGGAGATTGATGAAACTCACATCATTGATCTGCTTGATTTGGTTGAGAAAAAGATTATAACAGAACAGGTTGCCCAGAGGCTGCTGGAAAAATTAGTTGAATCGCCTTTTGACGTAAAGAAATATGTCAGAGAGCAGGGAATGGAAGCTGTTTCTGACAAAAAAGAGCTTGAGAAGTTCTGCATTGAAGCAATTGCAGAGAACCCAAAGGCAGCTGAAGACTATAAAAAAGGCAATGAAAAGGCGCTTAACTTTATCGTAGGATCAGTCATGAAGAAGACAAAAGGCAAGGCAACTCCTGTTGAGGTTAATGAAATACTGAAGAGGCTGGTAAAATAGAATTTTAGTATGATTTTTTTCTAATAAAACCACAACCCTTTTATATTAGTACGTATTTTTACGTAATATGGTAGAATTGATCAGCAAAATAAGCAAAGGAAGCAGAATGGATCAGGTCTATATCCCGAAGAACAGGGCGGATTTCGCCGTAGGCAGCTATGTTGTCATAAAGCCGCTTGAAACAATGCCTGAAGAAGTGTTTAAGCCTTTTTTCTACAATATTGAATATCTGGAGCCAATAAAGCTTAAAATAGCGGAAGAGATATTTAAAAACATCGGAATGCTCGTCAAATATGATAATATCATAATAACGGGCTCTTTTCTGGAAGAAGGATTCAGGTTTAATGACGCAGATATTATTGTTGTTAGTGAGAATAAGATCGATGCAAAACTTATCGAAGCTTCTTTAAAGGAGAAAATTGGAATTGAGTTTCATGTAAGTGCTATGAGCAACAAGGCTTTATTAAAAGGAATTTCAACAGATCCTTTATATCGAGCTATGCTGACTAGGTGCATTTCAAGCAAAAGATTAATTTATAAAATAAATCCTGAAATAAACTATAAATTGCTGGACTTGCACCTTCTGAAAAGCAAGCCATTGATAGAAAATTTTGATTTTTTAACAGGCGACGAAAAGTACAAAATGACAAGAAACCTTGCTGCAATAAGCTTATTTATTGATAAAAAAGAAATAACTAAAGATAAGATAGACTCAGCCATTGATAATATTTTTGGCAGTAAGACAGCTCAGAAGTTAAAAGACAATATTGTTTTGAAAGAGGATTTTTTAGCCAAGTACAAAAAGCTTTATAAGGGTACTTTGAATAAGATTTTAGAGGGCATCAAGAATGAGTCAAAACAGAAATAAATTAATGGATTTATTTATAGGCAACATTTCAAATTCTGTTGTTCACAGAATACTCGAAAAGGCAATTGATGAAGAAGTTATAAGAAAACATTATGACAAGGAATTCTTAATCAGTTTGGAAATTGCAAAAAAATACAGAGAGAATATTAATCCGGCAGATATGCCCCTCCCTCATCAAGATGCAGAGTACATAAAAGAGAAAATTATTAAAAAGGTTAAAGCAGAATTAGAGCTGAGGATAGCTAAAGGCTATGAAAATATAAACATCGGGCTGGTAGAACCTGAGGTTGATAGGGCTTTAAAGGAGACTAAAGTGATATAATAAAATGATAATCGAATGGCTTTACAGTCTGATAAGCGTGCTGATCATCAGCTTAATCTCTCTTATCGGAATCTTCGCATTCTTCATAAAAGAAAAAACACTGAATCAGGCGCTTTTGATCTTGATTTCTTTTTCAACAGGCGCATTATTGGGTGACACATTCATTCATCTGCTGCCTGAAGTTGTCCGTGAATATGGCTTCAGCATTGTTGTTTCGCTTTATATTTTATGCGGAATGCTTGTATTTTTTATGCTGGAAAAATTCCTCCACTGGAGGCACTGCCATATCCCAACATCAAAGCAGCATCCGCATCCGCTGGCCATGATCAATTTAGTTGGCGACGGCCTGCACAATTTCATAGACGGAATGGTGATTGCCGGCTCTTATTTGGTTTCTGTTCCGCTCGGAATTGCGACAGCGCTTGCTGTTTTATTCCATGAAATCCCCCAGGAAATGGGAGATTTTGGTATTTTGATGCATGCCGGGCTTTCAAAGAAAAAGGCATTATTCTTCAATTTTTTGTCTGCAATGGCTGCTTTTTTAGGGGCAATATTGGCTTTAGCCATTGGATCTTCAGTAAAAGACTTCAACCTGTTTATTCTTCCTTTGACAGCAGGCGGGTTTATTTACATTGCAGGATCTGACCTGATTCCGGAGCTGCACAAAGAAGTGATTCCCATGAAGTCTTTAATCCAGCTGATCAGCCTGGTATTTGGGGTTTTGGTGATGATTGGATTATTGTTTTTGGGCTAAGAAAAATCTCCATCCGGCAACATTTTAATGTCTTCAGAAAATTCCCCGAAGTTATCTTCTATACAACTGTAAAGATAAAGTGCTTCGCCATTTGTTTGATGCGGCCTAAATTTAAGCAAGCCTGTAGCTGAAGCGCGGTTAACAACATTAACCCCTAGAAGCGTGTAAAATCGCTCTGATCTTTCTTCTAAATTTCCTTCTTTTATATGCTCTTGGCTAGCTTTTTCAAGCAATGCTTTGTCCTCTTTTCTGAAATCAAAGCCATAAAAATTAGGTATACGTTTCCTTACAAGATCAGTAAGCACATCTCTGATTTCAAGTTCTTTTCTGAGATAATAAGAATAAGTCAATACCGCCCATCTTGTTATAGCATCATCGCCCCATTTTATAAAAGGCGCTAACTTATCTTGGTATTGTTCTGCAACATGAGGCTCATTAGCTGTTTCTATGATTTTTTTATTTACAAGATAATTCCACGCATCATAAATTGGTCTGACTTTCTTTCGCGGCAATACTTTCGTCAAAGCATCTTCTGCAGGAACGCCGTTGTAAATTAATTTTTTGAGTTTTGATGCTCTTTTCACGCCAAGAATGTTTGTTTCTTGCATTTTGTTAGATGAAGACTTGCCGATATATAAATTTATCTTAAAATTTTTTATTAAACCTCAATCACCTTATTGATCTCTTCCCTTATCCTCTTCTCAAAATCCGCTGTCTTCTCGCCTTCGCCTTTTTCAGCGCCAAGAACTTTCATAAGGCTTTTTATCAGGCTTTTTTCTTTTTCCAAAGACAATCCCTCAACTTTTATCTGGCCAAGATGCTCTTTAATCAGCTTTTCCTCTGTTTCCTCGACAGATGTCACTTCAATCTTTACTTCTTCAAATTCCCTCGATGAAAGCTTGTTTGTGTTTTTCATCACAAAGTATGCTGATTTTTCATAAAGCTTTTCAAAAATTGTTTTAAAATCAATGCTTGACGGCTTTCCCCTCTCCAGCATGCCCTCAAGCCTTATTGTAACAATTGTATTGTTGAATTCCTTGTTTTTTATTTCTTTAATCAGAATTTCATTTATTTCTTCAGGCGTTTTGTTGTCGCAGCTGATTGCCAGCGATAAAACAGGGCATATTTGTATTGGCTCGTAAGTTATTTTATCATCTTCAACAATGTAGAAGCCGCCATTCTGCAGGTTTTCCAATTCCCGGAAGCTGTTTGGGAATAATGGGCCGGGATAAGCTATCAATTCATAGTCTTTCTCTTTTTTTTTCATCACTTCATGCACATGGCCTCCAGCATAATAGTTGAAGGTTTTCGGCAATAAGGAAAATGGAATTGATTCCATTGCTTCAAGCTCTTCTGTTTTCAATTCAGTAAGTGCTGTGTGGAAGACAAATATCTTGTAGCCCTGCTCTTTTTCAATGGCAGCTCTGTCAAGTAGATCATAATAGCCCCTTTCCAAAGTGCCTTTTTTTCCAAGCAGACCGGTGATCTTTGCTCCTGTTTTTGGATCAACTGTAAACTTCAACCTAAGCTTCCCGTCTTTTTCTTCCCCTCTGGCAACATTAATGAACAGCCCTGCTTCTTCCAAAACATCAAGCATTGTTTTTCCAGAAGGCGAGAAATCATGGCTGCCTGCTATAATGTAAACTGGGATATTCTTGTTTTTTATTTCTTTTAATTTTTTAACAGTTGTTTTTAAGCTTTCAATTGCAGGCAATGAAGTATTGAAGAGATCACCGGAGATTATTATAAAGTCAACATTCTTCTCAATGCAGAGATCCATTGCCTTTATGAATGCATTTACAGAAAGCTCCCTTAATTTCGGCTCTCTCCAAGATCCAATGTGCATGTCTGCCAGATGGGCGAATTTCATTTAATCCTCATTGAAAGTAAATAGAATATTATCAAGATATATAAAAGTTGCTTTTTATGCTCGCCAACACAAAAAGATTTATAAATGTTAACCTATTTTTATCATATTGGGTGATTTGAATGGGCATAGTTGCTCTTTGTAAAAATATTGATGGCGCTATAAAAAGATTTGGCGCTGAAGGCGAAAGCCAGGAAGAATACTTTTCAACTGTAATAAGATATTGCGATAGAACGCAAAAACAGCTGGTATTTGAAGGCTATGATGCGCCTTTTATGAACAGGGAAGCTACTGTCGATGCGCTTAAAAGAGCCATTGACAGGTCAGTCAAGATATATGCAATTGTTTCTGAAGGAATAGACACTGTTTTAGAAAAACTTGCTGAAGAGAATGAATCTGTTAAGGTGATAAAAACTCCAAGGTATTTAGTCATAGGAGCCATAGCATTTGATAATGATAGTGTTCATCTGTGGGATGCAACAAAACCAACAGTTTATGCTCCAGAACAGAGTAATCCGCATCATTATGCATGGCCTGTAGAAAAAAGCGGCATATACGTAAGATGGTTGTTTGAAAGTATTAAAGAAAACAGATTTGTTCAGCACAGATTTAAAGAAGCTGCAGAACGGCTGACAAATGGGCAATTCAAAGACCAGCTGTTGGTAGATATCTATAAAGAATCGAGCTATGTGCCTATAGCTTTCATTAAACGAGATACGAAATTTTTAGCGCAGAAATATGCAAAAAAATTTGATAGATTATGGAAAAATGCAGAGCCAATAAAACTATGATTTTTATATAAATTTTAATCTAACTTAATCCCGCTGAAATCATTCTTTATTTTATTTTTGTTGTTCAGGGTTTCCCTTACAACATCTTCAAAAAGAGGGATCTTTACAGGAGTCGCGAACTTTGTGAAATTGCTGGTTATCAATGCCTCGCCTTTGTCAAGCGATGCTATGTTCCTGTCATCATCGCTCAAATCCTGCGATGCAGACTCAATTACAGCAAGCCTCTCGCTTTTCATCTCTATGCCAAGTATTATTTTTGTGTTTATGTTGGCAAGAATCTCTTTCGGAATCAATGATGGAAGCTGCGTTATTGCAACCAAGCCAACTTTAAACTTTCTTCCTTCCCTTGCAATTGTTGAAAATATGTTCGGGCCTTTCTCCAGCACATCCCTGCCGAGAACACGGGGAGCTTCTTCAAGGATAATGGATATTATCGGCTTCTCTTTAAGTTCGCCAGTCCTTTTATAATTCTTGTACTTATTGAATATTTCAGATGCTATCATGCTGCCGATCAGTATCTCAACTGCGCTGTCAAAATCAGAAGTGTCAACTATTACAGTCTTTGATTCTTCAAGCTCTTTTACAATATCTTTTATTGTTGTTGATCCTGCATTCAATTCAAAAATCCCTGATGTTGTCATCTGCACGCCGTCCCATTCCAGATCCAGTAAATTCATCAGTTTTCTTTTCACAACTCCTGTTGTCTGCTCTGCAAATTTTCCTTCAACCAGTTTCTCAAGCATTATTGCTTCAATCCAGCTGCTGCCGTATTTTTTGTTGAACATATCGAGGCAGTCTTTCTGGGGGTCGCTCCAGTCAACAACGCCGTTAAGGTGATGGGGCCTTATTGTTTCAAGGTTTATCTTCAATGTCCTGCAGCCAGGAGGAGCATCTTTTGAAGTGTAATAGACAACCTTGCCTTTTGAAGGATGATCCTTTAACCCAATTTTATTTCTGCCGTAATACTCATCATGCGGGTCTAAAACCAAAATGCCGCAGTAATCTTTGTCAGCAGCATTCCAAAGCATGGTGCTTGTTAAATTTGATTTTCCCCTGCCAGTTGTGGCTGGAATCAAAATGTGGTGCGAAAGCGCATCCTCGCCGTTAAGCGCAATATCAACATCAATTGTCTTTGATCCGCTCCTTAATTTTCCGATATACAGGGGATTTTTCGGGATGCTGATGAAGCCTAAATCTGATTTTTCAATGCTTCTTACATTTGAAAAGAAGTTAGGCAGCTCTTTGCACAGGCAATGCATGTTGTTTTTTATGGTCAGCAGATTCTTTAAAAATGCCGTTCTGTAATTCCTTATGTTTGCGTCCATAAAATCAGACGCTGCATTCTCCTCAAGCGACATCCCTGAAATGAGCTCCAGGTTCTGCTGCGATATCTGGGAGCTGTAATTCAGGTCGTATGCCTGCAGTAGGACCTTTCCATGGTCAACATCGGCAATCAGCAGCTCTCCGATCTCCAAGCCTGCTCCGGACTTCTCCCTTATTATTACATTATTGAAGCTGCCCCCGATAACCATGCCTTTGATCATAATGGGGAGTTATTTCTCTGCTGTTTTTATAGTTTTTGTTTTAAAATATGATTTAGAAATTAAATAAAAAAATAAAAAAAGAATCAGAAGCCTTATCTTCCTCTCGCCATCTTTGCGGCCGATACATTGCCTTTCTTGTCAATGAAATACAAGTATCCTGACTTTTTCTTAATGCTGCATTTTGCGACAACTTCGATCTTTGCCTTGCCCTTTTTCTTTCCGCGGGCCATCTTGGCTCTTGCTACGTTTCCTTTCTTGTCCACAAAATACAGATATCCTTTTTCTTTCTTTACTCCAACTTTTGCTATTTGTTCTGCCATTTAATCTACCTCCTTTTATTTTAGGCTAATAAGACACACCCCCTATGATGTTAGTCTTATGTTCTAAATGATAAGCCCGCTTATTTAAATACTTTTCGATTTTACGTCTATAAATCAGGATTTTCTCGTCTCGATTTTTATTATTTTGTTGATCTCTTTCGAGGAGACTGCGCAGCCCCTTACCTTTAAGCCCCACAATACAGCATCCAGCAGGGTTTTTTGAGGCTCAGGAATTGTCTTTATGACATATTTATCCAAAAATCCCAGCTCATAGGCGACAGCAATCAATTCAACAGACCTTATTATTTTTAGATTTTCAGTTTCTTTTCTGAATTTTGAAAGGGCTTCTCTGTTTATTTCTATCTTCGTGTTTAGTTTATTTTTCAGCAGTTTTTCCAATCTTTCCGGATTCTCTATCAAAAGCCTGACAGTTCTTTCATCTATTATCAAGGCCTCAGCATCAAGAACAATGGCTGCTGCTATTGACATAGCATCCCCCAAATGAACGATATTTATGCAATTATTCTGAGCCGTGAAGCAGTGATTGGCCAGATCCAGCAGCTCCATTCCCTTGTTTTTTATAATTTCATTTTCGACAACATTCAATACGCCTTTGTTTACAAGGTCCAGCACCTGTATTGCCTCAAACTCAAATCTTTTTGTATTTAAAGGCCGGTCAACAAGCTCGTATTTTATCATATTCGCTATATAAAATTCGCCTTTGAAATTTTCTTTCAGCTTCTCAACGATCCACAATAAGCTGTTAACGCTTAAGCTTATTATCGGGCCGCTGTCAAAAACCAATGATTTCATATCAAGCACCAAAAATATTTCTTGCCAATTCGAGCCTTTTTTTTATATCGGTTATTTTGCCTTCTTCTGTTATGCTGGTCTTTCCTATATAGCTCATCAGCTCCCACTGGGATATCCCCAGCAGCTCAGAAGCCTGCGCAATCGAGATGCCGTGCTCGTACAGCTTGCTGCTTTTCTTTACCTCAGCCTGCTTTATAACTTCATCCATATACTGTTTTAATTTAACATCAATCTTGGAAATTAACTCAAGGATATTCTTAATGGCATCCTGATACTCTTCTGCTTTATTTTTCATTAAAAGCCCGTAAGCATCTTTTAATTTTTTCACTATCTCCGCATTTATGCTGCCCGTTCTCTCCATTATTTTTGACAATGCATACATCACAATTGCAATCGAGATGGAATCCCTGTCCTGGAATATGGATGCATTATGTATTGTGTGGTTGCTTATCTTTTTAAGGCCAGCAAAGTTCTTCTGATCTATGAGAATCAGCCCGTCATCAATGATATTTATTATGTCTTTTTTGACTATCTTATTCATAAGCGTATTTTTAATTCAGGATTATTTAAAGTTTGTTGTTTTTTTGGAAATTGTCGGCGCAC
The DNA here is from genome assembly GCA_016180285.1 of Candidatus Woesearchaeota archaeon. NCBI lineage: Archaea > Nanobdellati > Candidatus Woesearchaeota > Candidatus Woesearchaeota archaeon. The sequence goes on along the minus strand of JACPBO010000005.1, from coordinate 92,033 downwards.
TAAAATAAGAAAAATAAGGCAAAATTGTTATTATCCTGTAAAATCAATATGCAAAAATTTATAAACTTCTTACTAATTCCAATATTATGCGAGTAAAGATTAATCTCAAATCAAATGAATTAAGTTTAGATGGAAAGCTTGTTACATTAAGCAGGCCTTATGAGCTTAATATTACAACAGATAAGAAATTAATTATCGTGTATCTGTTAAGTAATGGATCATCCACTAGAACTGATTATGAAAACAGAGAGTTAAATGAAAGAGAAGAAAAACTAGCACAAGAAGCTAGAAAGAGGGTTAATGAGCAAGCTAAGGAATTGGATAAAATTTGTGGTGATTTAAATTTAAATCACAACAAAAGCACAAATTATCTTCATGGTAATACATGCGGTCCATTTTATTATATGATTGATATGCCTACTAATTGCAATATAAAAATTAATTAAAACAATTTTGCCTTATTTTTTATTAGCTGATTCCAAATTGGACATAACTGATTTTAGTAGAATTCAAACTGCTACTTTCTTGCCCTTCTTCTCTTCTCGCGCTTCATTCTCTTGCGCTGCCACTTCCATCTCATCTGCCTTTTCTTCTTCCACCTGCGTGAGCTTCTTTTCATAGCGTTCGAAATAAGGGGTTTCTATATAAATGTTTTTATTTTGCGAATTGAAGTTTTTTATGTGCAGTGTGACAATCCAGCCATGGCGAGACGAGGCGGGGGTTGTCCCTTACGGGGTGCCGAGTAGGTTTTTGCATAGCAAAAACCGTCGAAGCCATGTTTGGCTGGATTTATTTAATTTATTTATTTAATTTATTTAATTATGCTGTTAAAATGGTTTAATACCCCGCCTTTGCATTTATCTGCTAAATCACCAAAATCTTTATATATTAGTTATTATTATGAAATGGAAACAATAGATAATTACTTTGAAATGGGGTGGAAAACATGAGGGGTGTAAGATATTTAATTTTGTTGAGTGTAGTTCTGCTGTTAGCTGGCTGTTACAAATATCCGGATTATTTTCCGGGGTTGGTTCCTGCTTCGAATGGAACAGGCGTTATTGCGCCTTTGAATGCAACGCAGCCTGCAAATGGAGAGGCAACAGCAAATATGACCCCGCAGCATGAAGAGCCTCCGCAGGAGCTGGCAGCATTGACAACTATTTCAGTCAGCGAAGGCGATATGGTGAAGATAAAGCTTGTTGCAGCTGACCCTGATGGAGATGCTTTAACCTATACATTCGGCCCGCCATTGAACGAGAAAGGAGAGTGGCAGACGAAGCTCGGAGATATGGGCGAATATAGGGTTACAATAACCGTTTCAGACGGAACAACAAGTGTTTCAAAAGACATAACAATAATTGTAAAGAAGACAAACAAGGCTCCAACAATTACATCATTTAAGCCTTCTGATCTGATAGCAAACAGCGATGAAGGAAAAACAATTGAATTTAAAGTTGAAGCTTCTGATCCGAATAAGGACGCTTTGATGTATTTATGGAAAGTTGATGACAAGGAAGTTTCAACAAAAGACCTTTATCTGTATGATCTGAGCTATGACTCTGCAGGCCAGCATAAAGTGACTGTTGCTGTTTCTGACGGCGCTTTAGAAGCTTCAAAGGAATGGACAGTAAATGTTGCAAATGTAAACAGGCCGCCGGTAATCCAGGACATTGATCCGATAAAAGTGAAGGCAAGCGAAACAGTTGAAGTAAGGCCTATTGTTATTGACCCGGATGGCGACAAGGTTGATGTCACAATCTCCGCTCCTCTGGCAACAGGAACATGGAAAACAGGCTACAGGGATGCAGGAACTTATACAATAACAGTTTCCGCTTCAGATGGCAAGGATGTTGCAACAAAAACAGTTGCAATCGATGTTATTGAAAGCAACAAGCTGCCTGTGCTTGCAAAGATAAATGACATTTCAGTGAATGAAGGCGAGATTGTGAAAATTAATGTGGATGCAGCTGACCCTGATGGAGATGCTTTAACAATCACATTCAGCGGATGGACGGATTCATCAAGCTATCAGACAACATATGATGACGCGTATCCAAAAGGATGCAATGCAAAGGGATGCACCGCAATATACAATGTCAGAGTAACAGTAAGCGACGGCAAGGAGAGTGTCAGCCAGGATCTGAAAGTTTCAGTGAAAGATGTCAACAGGCCGCCTGTAATCGGCGATGTAACGCAGGGTTAATTTGTCAAAAACCACCCATCATAGATGGGTGGCGTGTTACTACAATTTACAGCATCAGGTGGTTTTTGAACATGCTCAAAAATTTTCACAATCGGAAAAGGGAATTGGCTTTCAGCCACAAATCCAAGATTGTTGGAAAATTTTTGACATTTTTAATTTTTATTTTATAATTTTTATGGGGGTAAGGCGCTAATGAAGAAATTATCACTTTTTTTAGTTTTGATAATAGTCTTATCTGTTTATGTATTCGCTGCTGCAAATCTCACAGTTGATGAAGGAAAGCTGCTGAAAGTCAAAGTAAATGCTTATGACCCTGACAAAGACAAAGTAACAATAAGCTATGCCCCGCCTTTAAACTCAAAAGGGGAATGGCGTCCTGATTTCAACCAGTCAGGTGATTACAGAAGCTTTGTTTCTGTTTCTGACGGCGAGTTTGTTATCTCAGAGGATTTAAACATAAAAGTCATAGATATTGACAGGCCGCCGATATTTAATCCAGCCAGGATTGCTGCTGTAAACGAAACACAGGATGCATCATTTGATGCAAGCGCTTATGATCTTGACGGCGATCATGTAACAATAAGCGCAGTAAGCCTGCCGGAAGGTGCAGTATTCGTTAATGATCATTTTTCCATGGCCACAGGCTATGACACAGTCAAAAAGAACTGGTTTTCCAGATTGATAGATAATCTTCCGTTTGTTAAAATAAGCAAAACATTCAATGTGAAGTTAAAGGCGATTGGAAGAACAGCATATTCTGAAAAAAATTTCAAAGTAAAGGTTTACGATGCCAATAGGCAGCCTGTTTTAGCTGCCCTTGCTCCAATAACAGTCAACGAAGGCGAGGAAGTTGTAATAAATGCCTCTGCCGCAGACCCTGACAATGATAAAATAAAATACAGCTACAGAGGCTGGATGGATTCAAATAAAAAAACAACCGGCTATGATGATGCCGGAGTTCATATTGTAACTGTAAAGGCATCTGACGGATTTTTATCTGATTCAAAAGATGTTTCTGTAATTGTGAATAATGTAAACAGAGCTCCTGTATTTGATCCGATAAAGAATGCCGCTGTCAAGGAAGGCGATGAAGTTATTATTGACCTTAAAGCATCTGATCCAGACGGTGATGCCCCGATATTTTCATCTCCAAATGTTCCTTACAATTCAAGCCTGACTGAAAACAGGTTTATTTACAAGCCAAATTATGGTGTTGTATCGCATGAAGATGTAAAAGTAAGGCAGAAGAAATTCAATATAACCTTCACGGCAAGGGACAGCAGCGGCCTTAATGCAACGCAGAATTTCACATTAACAGTCAAGGATGCAAACAGAGCGCCTGTAATAAATGATTATGAGCCAGCTGGAGAAAAGATAAAAGCATATGTCGGCGCAAAGGTGAGGTTCAGCGTAAATGCTTCAGACCCTGATAATGACAATCTGACTTATTCCTGGCATCTTGGATTTCTGGATACGCGCAAAGGAAAAGACGCGATAACAAGGAAATTCACAGCATCAGGGACAAAGAAGATCTCAGTAACGGTTTCTGACGGCCAAACAACAGCAAAGAAGGAATGGGTTGTGGAAGTGCTGTCGAAGAAGAAATAAGAAAATTTAAAATACAGTTAATATTCCTTTCAACAAAATTATGAAAACTGCTTATAAAACAATTGATGTGTATATCTTTAATGAAATACTAGACCCTTCAGTCTCCGATGTGCCGCCCATAGTCAAGTTCTATCAAAAAAATATAAAGCCAAATCTAGAAAAAGAACAAAGGGGAGATGTGTTGGCTATATTAAAATATCAATATCCTGGCTCTGATCAAGCATGTTTCTCGTTTTATGTATATTCTATGGACAATAGGAGGACTGGAGAATTCACAGGAGTTTCATGTGGCGGTAATTCATTAACAGACAGTCCTAGAAGCCAAATACCTCGGCTTAATATTGTAACAAAAAACATAAGAAGCTATTTTAGGTATAATGTGGAGGCAGGAGAATCTCCAACTGCAATTGTTTTTAAGGATTATCTAGACAAATTCAAAAAAGCAACTGAGAAAATTGGCATTAAAACAAGAATCCATAAACCTAAAAATACATTTTAATAAATTCTGACATTGCGCATAAAAACTTATTTTAGCACTTTCCCGGTCTTATTGCTCCAGAACAGCAGATCAAGCTCATCAACCGGTATTCTTGCTTTTTCAGCAAATTCTTTTATTTTGTTTTCAATTTCAAGGTATTCCTTTTTATTTTTAGGCCTTTTGTTGCTTTTCAAAACACCATGCTCTTTTAGGCAGTTTAAAATATGCCCGTCTATTATAGCTAATCCTCCGTATCCAATATTTCTTAGAAAATGCGATGCCTCCTTGAAGCTCAATCCTTTGATGTTTTCAACAAGAAAATCCCTCGCTTCATCAGGATTTTTTGAAAGTTCTTTTAATCTTTTCAACAATCTTCTCGCTTCAATTATGTACTTTGACTTATTCTTGTGGAATCTTACATGCCTTCTTAATATATTTTCAAGCTCTTTTTTGCCTTTTTTCAATAAAATAGTTTTATTTTTGGAATTAATGACCTGAATCACCCTTTCCGCTTTGCTCAATGGAGTGCATAAGCAGTAGCACAGCTCAACGAAAAGATCTTCAACATCTTTTTTGCCGGTTTTTTTAAATTCCTCTAGCCTTTTCTTTATTTCAGAGCTTTTATCCTTATATTGTTTTTTTAAATGTTTAATTGTTTTTTCCATTTGTCAAATCCCTCAATTTTTTCATTGTACATTTTAAATAACGCATTATAAATTTCTTTAATAACAGCTGAATTCCTCTCGATAAACTCATCAGTAATATATTCCCTGAATTCAAATCTTTTGCCGTACGCCATTCCAATATGGGTTTTTTCAAGTTTCAACATCAGATAGGGAGGGTAAGACTTTTTACTGCGGCCGTTTTCAACCTTTACATCGAGCCTTCTGCATAAGTCATGTATTTGTGTGATCTTGTCAATGGAAATATCATCGCCTTTCTCAAACAGGCTTTTTATAGTAGGAAGTTTAAGCATTTTATAAATCCAAGTCTCTGCGCTTTTGAATTTAGCTGGTTGGTCACATTTTGCCAGCCTTACACTGCCATTAAACATGTCAATATACCCAGAAATTTGTAAGTATTTATTTAGAATTGGAATGTAAATGCCTTCAATTTCAAGATAAAGTTCGCAAGCAACTTTTCCTAACCCCCACACTGTTTGTAGAATTGCTCCTTTCTTTTCTTTTACCGGGGTTAAAATCATTTCTAAATTTTTTATTCTCTCTTTTGTTATGTCCATAAAAATCACATAAAATCCGACAAGCCCTTCTGTATTCTTTTAGTCTCTTTTACTTCTCTCATGTCTTTCTCGCTTAAAACAGGATAGCCATATTCTCCGTCATGGCCCGGCTGGATCTTTATTTTCTCATCCCTGTTGCCAATGATCGCTTTTGCAGTCTTTTCATCCACAACCTTAAGCAGCTCTTTTTCTTCTGCATTCAATAAAATATTGAACTCATTTCCAAACTGGGCAATCAGGTCATTATAGATCTTCCACGTCTTTGCAGTCGCTATCCCTGATCCAATTACCGCAGATATTATCTCTGACAATGGAATTAATTTTTTGAACGGAACTGCGCCTTTTGGAACAAATCCTTCAGGCCTGTCTGCCAGCTCTTCAATGCGGTGCGCTACGCCTATGGTCAGTTTCCTGCCGCATTTCGGGCAGATATTTTTTAATTTTATTGATTCTGATGGAGACATGCAGACATTGCAGAGGCGATGCCCGTCATAATGGTACTTGCCATAGCCAGGATCAACTTCAACAGTCTCCTTAAAGCCCTGCTTTGTTCTTATAGCATTGATTATGCTCTTATAAGTCAGCTCTTTCAATTCGAAAACATTTGCCTCTCTTCCAATGCGCCATGGCCAGTAAGAATGCGAATCAGAGTTTGAAACAAGTGAGAATTTATCCAATGTTGATAATCGCCAGTTCATTGCAGGATCGCTTGACATCCCTGTTTCCAAAGCATGGATGTATTTTGTCTTTTCCATAAAGCATTCTTCGACTGAATCAAAGCCGGACATGGAACCAAAGATAGCGAACCAAGGCGTCCAGCAATGCGCCGGTATGATCTCAATATCATTGTCAATCTTCATCAAATCATCAACTAATTCAATGCAGGAATAAGAGCCGAAGATAGGCCTTCCGTCAGATTTAAGTTTGCCTTTTTTTGACAGCAGTTCATTTATCTGATCAACAACCTCGAAGCTTTTAGCGAGGATTATATTATGCACTTTCCTTAATTTATTGCCTTGATTGTAAATATTGCAGACTTCTGCCTGAAGAACAAAATTAAATCCGGTTTTTGTCTTTAAAATGCCTTTTCCATCCTCAGCCAGCTCTTTTTTCAATTCATTGAGCCATTCCGGATGCGTAAAATCCCCTGTTCCAAGAGCATCTAAGCCCTTTATTCTGGCATATTTCTCAAGGTTCGGAATAGTGAGATCCTTGCTTGTTGCCCTTGAAAAGCGGCTGTGTAAATGCAGGTCTGCAATGATCATATCATGAAAGAATTTGTTTTCATATAAAAAGGTTACTAGATAAACTTGCTCACCAAAAGTTTATAAATTATCCATTATTTTAGTAAAAAATGGGGCAATGGTATAAGGTCGAGGTTTATAGAGGACACAATGGCTGCTCTTGTAATGCTGCAATAGCATGCATTTTTGCAGATGATATGATAGAAGTATTAGATAGATATAAGACAATGCGTGGAGTAAAAAGGGATATTGGGGCAGGGTCCCCCTTTCCGAATATGTCAACGATGTCGGAAGAAGAAGCAGTGAATGCGGAAAATAAGATAATCCTTGAAGGAAAACTTAATTTGGAGAAAGCAAAACAGACATGGTATTATCTTACTTTAATTTGAGTTAATTATATAAATATGCATCATTTTATTAGCCTGGAGGCAAACAAAATGTGCGGATCATGCGGTTGTGGCGGAAAGAAAGGCAAGAAATAAGCTCGTCATTTGCGATTATTATATTTATCTTGTTACTTTTTAGTGGTAAAACAATCGAAAGATTTAAATACTAGTTCTGCTTGGTATATTGTAGGCAAATATCGCTTTATCACGATGAAAACAAATAAAGCCGCCTGAGGGTTCTTTCTTAAAGCACCCCCGTGTTTGCCCTTAGGCGCTTTTTTTAATAAACGAGAAAAAATGCTAGAAGAGCTGTTCACGCCAAAATATGAGAAATTAGTCAAGGAATTTGAAAGGACGCCTCATTTTCGTTGTTTTCTGACACATCAGGAATGCAGCCTGTCTGGATCAACTAACTATGACAAATACGTTACTGACCATTATACTGTTTTACGTTATTTAAGATCTAAAAAAAGGTCTGAAATGCAAATAAAAAGAATAAAAAATGAAAGAGAAAAGCTAAAGTACAGCATTGCATATATTTCAAATTTTAAAATCCCTGAGGAAGAAATGCAAAGGCTTCTTCTTTCTAATAGGTGTAAAGTTTTAATTAAGCTTCCTCTAATAGATGACCATGGAAGAACGCTTTTTGATCCTGAGGTTGTCGATGAAAATTACAATATAGTCCATGTTCCTAAAAAGCAAAGAGAATTTGTTAAGTGGAGAAATGTCAATAAATATTCGCTTGTTTAAAAATGTCAGAATTTTCCATCCAGTCTTTGACTGGTAGCAGAAAGCCAACCTTTTTTGTATGTGGAAAATTCTGAGCATGCTCAAATGTCAAAAATGCTTGCATTTTTGAGCAAATTGGAAATGTGAACATTTCCAATTAACCACCTGATGCGATGGAACGTAGCTACATGCCACCCATCTATGATGGGTGGTTTTTGACATAAAAATTTATATACTGATGACATCTCCTATCAAAAATGCAGCTCGACTATCTAGTAAAGCCAACAAAAGCGAATAACCGCAGCTTTGTCTTATCGAAGCTAAGCAAAAAAGATGTAAAAGAAAAAATAAGAAATTCAAGGCATCTAGTCTCAGACCTTGATGACACGCTTATTCATTCCCCTACATTCAATCTTGCTGTAAGCAGGTTCATGGAAGAAGGCTATCTGGAGCCAGAGCATTACTCCTGGATTGCCAAAGCAATTTTCAAATGCATATTCCAGCCGAAAAAAGCTGTCTCAGAAATGTGGTTTGAATATCATGAAAGATTCGGGCATAAGTTCAGGCATTTTGTAAACTCGCAAAAATTCGATTTTCTATTTTATCCTGGCGTTCAGGAATTTTTCAACTCATTGCCTGAAACAACTGAAAAGATAATGGTTACAAGGACGATAGAGGAAATAGCAAGGCCATTTGCAAACCATCTTGGCTTTGGCAAATACCATCATCTTGAAAAAAAGGAGTCGCCTTTTTTGAAAACAATGCTTGGCAAAGAGCAAAGCGTCTTTATCGATGATTCAAATGAGGGTGAAGAAACAGTAATAGCTTTGAATGGCAATGAGAACTCGCCTCTGACAATCTATGTTGCAAGCTCGCCAAAAAAAGTAAATGAACATTTCGCAGTAAGCATAGGAAGGGATTACAGTGGATTGAACAAAATAATAAATTCTGATTGATAACCTTTAAATACATAATAAGCGTAAACCGCTTAGGTTAACATGGATCTGGAAAAATACAGCGAACTGAAAAAAGCCTATGATGCTTATGGAAACTTGCTCTTAAGGCAGGGAAAGCTTCTTTACAAGGATACAGAAAAGGGAATCTGGGGCATCACGCCGTGCGAGGATTTAGTCAACCTTTTTATTAAAATGGGGCTGGAAAAATACAAAACATTCCTTGACATTGGAAGCGGCGATGGAAGGGCTGTTTTAACAGCAGCATTGTTCGGCATTAATGCAGCCGGAATAGAGATTGATGATGAGCTGATAAAAGTTTCAAATGAAATAAAAAATAAACTAAAAATAAAAAATGCAAAATTCATGAAAAAGGATTTTTTTGAAGAGGATTTTTCAAAATACGATGTTTTGTTCATAAACCCAGACAAAGGATTCCATCTAGGATTGGAGGATAAGTTATTAAAAGAGTTAAAAGGCAGATTATTTGTTTATAACCAGATCTTCACGCCAAGATTTTTAAAAAAGGCAAGAATAATTTGGGTTGGGCAGATGCCCGTGATAGATTACACAAGAAATTAACCATTCTGAAATGATTAACAAACTTAATAAACTATCCGCTAAACTAACGTCATTATTCCAAAGTAGAGTAGTAAGAAAAGGGTGGATCAATGAAGTTTGACATAAAAAAGAGGGCAAATCCTAACAAATCAAAGTATTCTAAAGAGGAGTATGAATTATCAGCTGAATTTGCAAAAAGAGCATACAAGGAATTTGGGTCTTTTGTAAAAGCCATCATCCTTTTCGGCAGCTCTGCAAGAAAAGAGGGCGAAGCAAAGGCAGATGTTGATGTTTTAATGATTGTTGATGATGTGAATGTTGTAATATCGCCGGAGCTGACAGACACTTACAGGATAATAACTGAGAAGATTGTTTCAGATGTTTCCACAAAGCTGCACATTACAACATTACGGTTTACAAGCTTCTGGGAATATATAAGAGCAGGCGATCCTATAGGCATAAACATCTTGAGAGATGGGGTTTCATTGATAGACACAGGCTTCTTCGATCCAATGCAAATAATGCTTTATCAGGGCAGGATAAGGCCCAGCCTGGAGTCAATATGGGTGTATTATTCAAGATCGCCTCAAACTCTGCACAACTCAAAATGGCATATAATGCAGGCAGCTCTTGACTTGTATTGGGCAGTTATTGACTCAAGCCATGCTGCATTGATGTCCATTGGCGAAATTCCTCCTTCACCAGGGCATGTGGCTGATCTTCTCGATGAAAAGATGGCCAAAAAAGGCCTGCTTAACAAGAAATACGTTCTTCTGATGAAGAATTTCTATGAGCTGGCGAAGAGGATAATGCACCGCGAGATAAAGGAAATAACAGGCCAGCAGTACGACCGCTACTTCAAGGATGCGCAGGAATACGTTGATGTGATGAAGAAGTTTATTGAGAGAAGGGAAAGATAAATTGTTCTAATGAAAATACATAATGCGCCTTTCATCTCAGAAATTCAGGAATTTGATAGCTTATGCTTCCCTTTACAGTAACATCCAATTCGCCAATTTTCTTAGAATACTCGGCGATTTTATAAGCTAAATTTCTAGGTTTTTGCTGTCTTTCTTTAGAGGATATATTGTCAATTCTGAGTTTTTTAAACCGGCTTCGCCCATCTACAGCAGCTTCGCCCTCACCCTTTAAGTACTCTGCAAAAACCACAGACAAAAGGTAACGTATTGATGGATCTATTCCGTCTTTATCTTTTTTAATTTGCTCCGCATTTAATATTTCACAATCTAGCTTGTAGGCTGTTCTGTGCTGTTCATCAGCCATAATGCTGTACCTGCCAGTTAGTTTAAACTTAATCTCTCCTATATTGTTGGCTGACTTTTCTGCAATAATATCTATTCTTGTACATTTATAGCCTTTTAAAATATTATTAAATCTTGGATGATTCATTTTATGCCCCTATTTCATTATATTTATTTGCAATAGATTAAAAAAATAAAAAATGCTATTATTAATCATTTCTTCATCAGATAGACCATCAGCACGATGATCAGCAGCGCCACTATCACTATTGCGCCTATCAGAATGATTATGAATGCTGCTGTTTCTGTGAATGGCTTTTCGACTGTTACATCTTCTTCGCCAGCTGTTGTGGCTGTTCCTGTTGTTGCAGCGCCTGCAGCCAGCTTCGTTGTTGTTATCAGCGCCTGGCCGCTTGTTATGCTGTGCAGTGTAACTGCAATGTCGCTTATTCCGTCTCCATTTAGGTCAATGTTTCTGGTTTCTCCTGCACTCAATGACAATGTAACTGGCGTAGATGATATTGTTAATGTAACGCTTGTTGCCCCGACATTATTTATTGTTATCGTATGGGCTTCGTTAAGCAGGCTAAATGCTATAACGTCATTGTTCTTTAATGTAAGCACCTTTCCGCTTGTTGTTGCAAAGTCAATGCTGTAGCTCTGTCCGCCTGTTGTTGTAGTTGAGCAGTCCTTGACAACAATGTTTATTGTTCTTTCATCATCAAGATCGTCGCCGTCATGGTAAGCGTACATCTTTATCGCGTATGTTCCCGTGCTTAAGTTAGCTGCATCAATATCATAGTCCTTGCTGAATCTGCTGTCGCTGTCCCCCAAATCATTGTCAAGCTCGAATCTTTCCCTTGAGCTCAGGCCAAGCTGTGTGTTGACTATTGCAAACTCTGCTTCATCTTCAAAAGAGGATCCGAAATTATAGATGTGAGGCGTGATTGTTGTTTTCCTATTGCATGAGAGATTTGTTTCGCCTTCAATAGTATAAATCCTTATATCGTGCTCTTCCTTGTCCAGCTCAACATAAACAGTCCATTCTGCTGTGTGTGTTGCGCCATGCTCATCATCACCTTCTGCATAAATGTTTATGGCATAAGTGCCTTCACCAAGCTCATTAGAAACCTTGCCGAAATCAAGGGTCTTTGTGCCGCTTTTCCTGCTTGCGCTTAAGCTGAATGTGCTGGTTTCTTTTTTTTCATCTTCATCATCATTGATATTATTGGCTGTTACCCTGATAAAGACATCTTTAAGCTTTATATCTTCTGAGCTTGTGAATGTATTCTTAACCTCGACTTCTACTTTTAATGTTGAACCCGGCTGCATATCATCGCTTCCGGTTTCGCCGTTTGAAACGCTGTCCTCGCTTCCGTCAACCAATAACGCCGCTCTGGTTATTTCAAGTTTGCTTTCAGGAGCAACATAAAGCGCTGAATTTGTTGCATTTGTTTGAGCGCTTCTTATATATATTGTTCCGATTGAATGCGATCCGGAGTCCTCTGACAGCGGAATGAATCCATTAACAGTTACTGTTGTGCTTCCTCCGATAGTTAAGCTTGTGCTGTAGCCTGAAAATGTAACATTATATGCGCTTGATGCGCCCGTTGTAACATTGAGATCTGTTATTGCAAAATCCCCGTCATTTGTTATTGTGAATGAAGTTGAGCTGCTTGCATTTCTTGCTGTTGCCGGGAATGTTGCTGTGCTTGGCGCGCTTAGCGAATAAATTGGGTTTCTTATTGTCAGTGTAAATGCCGCTGTTTGATTTGCAGTTACAGATGTTACATTAATTGTTCCGGTATAAGCGCCGTTAGGCAAACTTGATGTGACGCCTGTTAATGTAAATGTAATATTTGCATTCTGGCCGGGCATTAAATTAGTTATCGAGCTGGAGCTTGCTGCGATATTTGATTTTGCAAGCATGTAAATGCCGTTATAAAGATCAGGCACACTGACAGTTATGTCGCTTATATTCAGATTTCCTGTATTTGTTATTGTTGTGTTTGCAGCTGCAGTTGTTGATATATTCCTGACCCATGTTGCAGATGCTGCTGTTGCAGTCAATGCGCGGCTGGCTGATAAAACAATAACGCTTAATGTTGCATTAGCTGATTTCTCTGCATTTCTGTAGCCTGCGCTGATTTGCCCTGAATAAGCGCCAACTGCCTGGTTCAGCGGAGCAGATATCGTTATGTTGACTATTTTGCTGCTCTTATACGAAATTGCGAATGAGCTTGAGCTTAATGCTGCTGTTAAATTCGCTCCAACTCCCGAAATTCCGCCTATGGATAATGTTATATCATTGACATCGGTATTTCCTGTATTTGTAATATTGATTGATGTGGAATTTGTAGTTCCTGCTATCAGCTGAAGTGTGGCTGCCGGAACTGACAAAATAGGCGATCCATTCACAGTTACGTTTATGGACAAAACAGAATAATTTCCGGAAGAATTGGTTAAAAATGTCAATGTTCCTAAATAAGATTCATTAAAGGCATCGCTTGGCATGGTGAAGCTATATGAGACATTAAAATATTGTCCGCTGCCAATGGAAAAATTTGAGGACATATTATAGGAGACTGTTACGTTATTGCTGGTCCTTGATCCTGCCAAACCCAATGATGTCGGCAGTACGATGCTGAAATTAGTTGCAGTATGATTATTGGTGAAGTTTATTGTGCCTGTTACAGTCTGGTATAGGCAAAAAACTTTTATTCATTTTAGCTACCCCCACATATATTGTTGAATATCTATATCTATAAAGTATTAATTCGAGAATAGTAACAATCCATATATAAAGATTGTTGTTTTTGAAAATATATGTTGTGCAATATATTTATTGGCCGAGCATGCTATGCGTTCAATTTTTTAAAATGCCCTAAGATTTATATATTGGAATATTTTTTTAATAACATGGCAAATGTATATGCAGCCGTTAAAGCACTAATAGAAAAAGATGGCAAGTTCTTAATAATCGAAGCAAAATTCAATAATAAGAAATATTTTGATTTGCCTGGCGGAAAAGTAGAATATGGCGAGTCGCCTCATGATGCATTGATTCGGGAAGTAAAGGAAGAAGTTTTTCTTGATATAGAAATTATTAAGCCCATAGGCGTCTGGTGGTTTTTTAGGGAGTCTGATGATGGGCAAGTTATTTGCAATACATTTATTTGTAAAGCAAAAAATACGAATATTGATTTAACAAAAAATCCAGCAGATGAAAATATTCTTAACTATTATTGGCTGGAAAAGGAAAAACTTCTTTCGCTTAATAATTTGCCAAATGACAGCTTAAGAAAATTATTTGAATTGATTTAACTGGGCATTTGACAGATGAATATAATAGCGATCGCATTTATTGTTCTTCATAATTTTCGTTTTCTGATTGCTTTTCTTCCTTATCGGCTTCTGTTATTTCTTCATCAGGCTTTTCTTCAGCAACTTCATCAGTTTCCTTCTCTTCTTCTGGCTCATACTGCTCTTCTTCAGCATCTGTTTCTTCAGCTTGCTCTTCTTCGCTGATTTCTTCCTGCGGCTCTTCAGTTGATTCATCAGTCTGCGTTTCTTCTGCTTCTTGCTCTTCGCTTGCTTCTTCTGCTGCAGCTTCTTCTGTTTTCTCAGCCTCTGCTTCTTCTGCAACTTCCGGCTCTTCAAATTTTTCGCCGCTTTCCTCAAATAATTCCTTCAATGTTTTTTCTTTTTCTTTGGATATGTCAAAATCCTCAAAATTAGAAAGCGTTTCCTGCTCCTCCTTGAGAGGCTCAATCTCTTCTACAGGAACCGGCTCTTCTGCTGCTTCAGGAAATTGAGGCGTTTCTTTAATCACCCTTATTTTTTCCACAGGCTCTTTTTCCTTATCTTCAACCCATTTTATTTTACTAATCTCATCTTTTACAGGCTCATTTATCCTCAACTCTGCTTTCGGCGCTTCTTCCCTTTTTTCAAGCCCGGATCCAAACAATATATTTTCTGCTACTCTGGCAGCCTCTTCCATGTTTACAGCAAAGCCCGTATTCTTGATGGTCTTTGCCAGCTCATTCACTTTATGAACCTGATCAAGCGTGAGTCCCATGACAGCTACTACTTTAGAGTTCTAGTATTTAATTTTTGCGGTGGTTAAGAAGAATTAAGCGTACGGCATGCCTGTTGAACTCATTGACCTTACAACGTGAGGTCAATTGACGAAGCCAAAGGCTGAAGAGATTTTGAGTTAGGATCGTAATTAAATTTATAAATCAGTAATCATTCTTAATTTGTTATGACAAAAATATTTTGGCCGGATGGAAGAATTGAAGAGTCTAAGCCATTAAATGATATGGAAATCATGGCTAAACAATATTGTGCTCTTAGATGTTTAAGAGACGAATATTCTGATGAAATGCCGCAAGAAATTATTCATAGTGCAAGCCCCAATAACAAATACAAGGTGAGAGTGGGGTGGTGGGGAAATTTAAGTTTAAGGCTAAGTGCACTTGAAGAAAGAGGGCTATTATCTGATGATTTAGTTCAACAATATCATCAACTAGTTATAGGTTATATTTTACACCTAAAGAAAAATAAAGGATTAACTCGAACGGAAGACATCAATGCAGCCAATCATCTAATTAATCAAGTTATGACTTCTTTGGAATCTCGTTTAGGCCCAAGATCAAATTGCGAATAACTATTGCTTCCCACATCATTTCTCAACCTCGCAGTCACCAGGCGGCATCGCTGCCATAACATCATCAAGGCTTATCCTGATCTTTGATTTATCCTCAAGGATCTTCTTTACTTTCTTTGCGCAGTCGCTTTTTTTAACACTGCCCTGTTTTATGTTCACATATGCAATGCAGTGCTTCTTCGCAGCCTCTTCAGGGGCAGCCATTATTCTGCCGTCTTTCATTATGCCGATAGACATCTTCAGCAAAGAGCTTACGAAGTTCTTTTTGCCGTATATCATGAATGAGCCCTTCCCCATATACTCGCCGCTTGGAGTTTCCAAAGAGACCTGGCCTGAATTGATATAATACGCTTCAACAGAAACAAGGCTCGTATTCCATGCTCTGGAGTTAGCAGCTGTAAACTGCGCTGCCTCTTTTTTCGTATTTTCTCCGATCTCTTTGCCGTCTGCTTTTATAATAACAAACGGGGAGCCAGGCATTTCTGTATGGAAAACAAGATCATCTTTATCCAAATGCTTCTTTACAAGGATGTCATTCGTCGTAGCATCCCTGCCGCCTATACAAAGAAAATCATCAGAGCTTACAAACCATCTGAATTTTTCATACCATTCTTTTTTCCTTTCAATAACTGTTTTTTCCCTGTCTTCTTTCTCAGCTTCTTTTTTTAATTTCTCCAGTTTTGCATTTGCCATTGATATGGCTTCTTCTGCCCCTTTTATTTTCTTTCTCGCTTTTTTTGCCTTTTCAAAATAATGCCCGGCATTCTGCTCTATTGATTTTTTAATGTTCAATGTTAATTGCATGAAAAGAAAAAGTATTGTTTTAGTATAAAAATGTTGTTGATTTACGCTTCAGCTGTTTCCTCAGCTTTATTTTCAATTTCAGCTGCCTCTTCTTTCGGCTGGGCGTTTGCTTCTTCCTTGCTCCCTTCCAGCTCTGCCTGAGGCTTTTCTTCCTTTAGCTCTATCTCTTTTTCTTCTTTCTGTTTTCTCTGCTCTTCAATAACCATCATTTTAATCTCAAAATTTTTAACAGGATAAACCTTTGACAAATCAGCCTTCACCCTCTTTTGCAGCTTATTGTCAATAATCTCATAAAGAAGAGATTCATAATTCAGCTTCGCAACAGCTTCCTTGATCAGGGCCTGCATTTTCTTCCTTAATTTTGAAAGAATAGAGCTCTTTGTTGATGCCACTGTTATCGCTAGTGGCTTTATTCTTATCATCTTGTTGTCAAGTGTTTTGCATGCAAAAGAATCATCAACCCTTTCCTTTTCGCGCCTTATCATCCTTCTTATCGAAGCAGGGTTCATTATATATCCCATAACATCAGTAAAAACCTTGTTGCCTTCTACCCTGTTGATAGCAAACTTCATGTTTATATTCTGGTTTTTTGGGTCGCCAGTAAGATTCATCAGATTTGCTGAAATACTCCTGTTAAGCAGGCTTTTGACATCAGTAACCAGTGTTTCGCCTATCACCTGCTCGCTGAATATTTTTGGAGCTATGATTGAATGCCACTTTTTCTTCTTGATTTTGAGTTCTGTTTCCTTTTCAGCCATTTTACTATTGTTGGAAAAAGGGATTTGTTTAAAAAGCCTTCGGTTTTTTATTCAGCCAGCATATTCACAAGTTTTTTAAATAAGCTTATTTTACCTGTTCTCATGAACAACAAAGTATTAGGATGGGCGCTTATAATATTTGCAGTTTTAATGCTCTCTGTTCTTTTTTTCATAAAGATCAGCATTGACAGGGCTTATCAGGCGCAGATCGATTTTTATGCATCGACAGGGGGAACATGCCCTACTGATCCTAACATATGCCCTCACACTCAAAAAGCAAAAGCCCAGATCCCAATATATGTTGGCGCGGCAATAATGCTTGCAGTGGCAAGCCTTGGCTTTTATCTGATTTTCTTTGAGAAAAGCCAGCAGGAAGTCATCAAGGCATTGAAAGAAACAAAGGATGAAAAATTTAAAGTGGAAAAATTTGATATTCTGCTCAGCGGCCTTGATGATGATGAGAAAAAGGCAATAAAATCAGTTAAAGAGCAGGACGGAATAACCCAGGCAACATTGAGAATAAGGACAGACATGTCAAAGGCAAAGCTCTCTGTTGTGCTTGCAGGCTTGGAAAAGAAAGGCCTCATTAAAAAAGTTGTCAAGGGAAAGACAAATCAGGTTTTCTTAAAGAAGGCGATTTAGCCATTTTTGAACGATTCTGAACATATTTAGAGCTATTTAAACACTTTAAAGCCGATTTCATATGATCGTTTAACAGATTAAATATATCATCTTGGCCTTGTTCTGCATTAATATGGCAAAAAAACACGATCAAATCAAATATGACCAAATAATATTGTATGTTGCGGCATTTGTTTTAATCGCAGCACTGATATGGAGCGTATTGAGCTTCACAACGCAAAAAAACTATTTCGGCGCAAATTACAATAAGGCAATTCAAAGCCAAAACAAGGAAGATATTTGCGCAACTCCTGAAGGTTACACAGATCAAGAATGGAGAGAGCATATGGGGCATCACCCTGATCAATACAAGAAATGCTTGGATAAGCTAAAATGAATGCAAAAACAAAGCTGATTGCCGGATTGGCATTGATTGTATTGGTAATTTTTTCATTGGCAATCATACTAAACACATCAAAAAAACAAATGCCAATGCTTGCAAATGAAAACATGCTGCCGAGTTTTGTGATGAATAATTATAAAAACAAGCTGGCTTACAGCATTGCGCTTGACAGGCAGGATGATTTCATGCATGAAATGCAGCACAGGGGAAAAACAATCCCGATAATGCACAGCCTCAAGGAATGCTTCATAAATGAAGACGGAAGCTGGCAGGATCATGCTGCAATTGACTGCCCTGCATGCGTTGCCATAGCATTAAAGGCAGACGAGCTGCTTAAGCAAGGCATGTCATTGAAAGAGACAAGGGAATACATAGACACAAAATATGTTGATCAAAGATATACTGATATGGGAACAAAGACGCCCCTTCCGCCTTAATGAGTGAAAATAAAATGAAAAGAAGCCTGATTTTTATGTTGATGCTGTTCTTTTCGCTAACTGCATTTGTGCCGCTTGTAAGCGCGCATTGCCCGCTATGCACAGCTGCTGTCGGCGCAGGAATCGTTATCACGAGATTTTACGGCGTTGATGATATGATTGTCGGGCTGTGGGTCGGCGCATTTATAATTTCAACTGCATTATGGTTCAACAACATGCTGAAGAAGAAATACATCCCGTTCCAAGGCCAAATTGTTGCAATATTGATATTTGCTGCAACAATAATCTCATTTTATTTTGGAGGATTATTCAATGCAAGCAGGATTTTTGGAGTAGATAAATTATTATTGGGCATAATAGCGGGCAGCATTTTAGTTTATGCAGGATTGTTCATTAGCAGCAATGTGAAGCAGATCAACAAAAACAAGGCTATATTTCCGTTCCAGACAATTGCTTTTATTTTGGCATTATTGGCAATAACAAGCGCAATAGTGTGGCTGGCGATAAGATGATGGCTGAAAACATTAAGATGGATGTGAATGAGCTTGTAAAAAGGGCAAGTGAACTTAAAAGTAAAGGCAAAGTTGACCTTTCGTCAGATGAAGACCTGAGCATAGCGCTGATGAATCTTATAAGCATAGAAGAGCACATGTATTTCAGCGCAATGAAAACGAATAAGAAGAGCTACATTGAGCTTTTAAATCAAATAAGAGAGCTAAGAAAAAATCTGCTTAAGGAGATAGTTAAAGAGCCTGAAGGCGAAGTGTGGTGCATAAGCAAGCATCTGCTCGGGGCAAGCATGCGCCTGATTGAAGTCGGGAATAAGCATTTAAGCAAAAAAGACGATGCGAAAGCGCAGATGTTTTTCAAGAATGCATTTGACCTTTACACTTTATTTTGGAGCCTGAATCTGAAATTAATAAAATCAGGCGAAATGATCCAGACTCAAAGCAGCAGCTGGAAGGAGAAGCTTGCAAACATCGTAAAGAAAATAATTGATTGCTGCAAAGAATAAAATACATAAGGTTTTTAAATGAAAACAAACAAACTATGCAAACTGAGGGGTGAAATTAAAAATGGAATCTAAGAACAAAAAAGCAAATTTAAAGGAAACGATAAACAAATTGAGCATTTGGCTGATAGTTGTTATCGCTCTGCTTGTTATTTTTAACCAATGGCAGATATCGAGCATTGGATCTAGATTTGCAGCAACAGGCATTTCAACAGCATCAAGCTCCGGCAGCACAGCAGTAAGCTCATCAAATCTGCAGGGTTCTGTTATTCCGACAGGAATTCCAAAGATTTATGGAGCAGAACTTGGCTTAAGCTATGATGATATTTCTCCGAATGATGCAAGAAAGGCGAATGCAGCGATAAATAAGATGAGCGTTTATGATAGATCAATTACATTAACAGGGGATGCTTTGCAGCGCTATATAGCTGTTGGCACGCAGATAAGCTGCGAATACTGCTGCGGAGCTGAGGCAATTATCTTTAAAAATGGGGCTGCTGCATGCGGCTGCGCCCACAGCGGTGCAATGCGCGGATTGGCAAAATATTTGGTAAGCAAGCATCCAAGTGAATTCACAAATGACGAGATTTTGGAAGAGCTTGGAAAATGGAAAACATTGTTTTTCCCCGGCATAATGACGCAGAAAGCTGCGATATTGCAGTCCAAGGGAATTGAGCTGAATTACATCAATTTGGCATCAAACAAATACAGGGGAATAGAAAAAGGAGCAACATCATCTGGCGGGGCAATGGTTGGAGGTTGTTAAGATGGACAAAAAAATAACAATAATTGTTGTCTTTCTGTCAGCTATCCTGATAGTTTCGTTTATTCAGGCATTCCAATTGATGGATATCAGGTCCAAGGTGCCTGCAGCAGGCCTTGCAACAGGCGTAAGCGCCGCAGCAAGCGGCAAGCTCGACACAACAGGATGGACAGAGAACGAAAAAATGAATTATGAAATGCATGGAACTATTCCTGCGAGAATCGGGCAAAGCAGCAGTTCAGGATCTGTCGCGCCAACAATGGTGGGTGGCTGCTAAATGAAAAAGTCCTTTTTATTGATTGTGCTTTTTTTATTAGCGCTATCATTAACTGCGTTGCCGGTTTTGGCATGCGCTGGAATGGATAATCACAGCGAGGCAGCTAGTGGGGCTCCAGCTGCAACAGGCATGGCTGTAAGCGATTTAGGCAGCTCAATGATGGCAGGAAATTCAATTACTGCCGGCTACATGGGCGGCTATAGCAGCTTATACTTAATTGGACAGGTTTTGTATTTGGCTGTTTTGGTTTTGATTGTTTATTTATTGGTTAAATTGATTAAAAAAGTAAAATGAAGTTAAAGAATAATCGAGGAGGTAAAAAATGGACAAAAACATAATAATAGCAATTGTATTGGGCGTTTTATTGCTCGTATCAGTTGTGCAGGCATTTGAGCTGAACACAATAAAAACAAAGCTGAGCAGCGGAACAGCTGCAGTTTCAGGCGCAACTGCAACATCTTCAGGTGCAGCAGCATCTGCGCCAGCAGCAAGCTCATCCAGCGGAATGGTAGGCGGATGTTGAGGTGTGAAAATGGAAAAAACTAATATGAAAACAGCATTAATGTTGTTATTGATTGTTGGCTTAATTTTTGTTGCAGGATGCTCAAGCGGCGATTATGGCAGCGGCAGCGCTCCACCGAGCGGGCCAGTTGGCGGCGGCTGCGGAGTCATCGGGCCGGAAAATACAGGCGCAAACAATGCAGTTGAGAAAATTAATTCAGTTAAAGAGTTGTTTTGATTAATTTGCCTTAACAAGGAAATAAAATGGAAGAATTAAGCAAAAAGGAGATGGATGAAAAAAGGCAGCAGAAGCTTCGTGAGGAAGCAGAGCAGCTAAGGCAGCAGAGAGAGCAGCTGGATAAGGAAAGAAAAGAAAATGCAGCATCTAAAAAAAGAAATAAAATAACAATCCTGTCAGTTATCGCTGTTATAATAATAGCTATTGTGGCATACAGCATCTATTCTGCATCAAAGCCAGGCGCCTATGATGATTTTGCAAAATGCTTAAAAGAAAAGGGAGCAGTGATGTATGGCGCAATTGAATGGTGCCAGTACACAAAGCAGCAGGCCAAAATGTTCGGGAACTCATTCAAGTATGTTGATTACAGGGATTACCAGAAAGGGCCAGATATAAAAGTGACTCCGACATGGATAATAAACAATGAACGATACGAAAAAGTGCAGAGCTTTGAAAGGCTTTCGGAATTAACAGGCTGCAGGATTTAGGATTTGGAGAGGTAAAAATGGAAGAAAAAAATAAAAAAAGAAAATTCGGCTTTACAAATATCAAGTTGTTGCTTGTTGCCCTTATCATGATAGTGTTCTTAACAAACATTTTCATAACATTCAGAATAAACAGCCAAATAGTTGTTAAAAAAGGCATTTCTTCAATTTACCTCAAAGCATCTTCATGCGATAGCTGCAGCGATTTGACAGGCCTGGTGCCTGCCCTAAAGAATTTAGGCATTTTCTTTGAAAGCGAAAAGACAATTGATGCCAGCAGCGCAGAGGGAAAACAATTAATTGAAAAATACAAGATATTAAAGCTCCCGGCATTAGTATTCTCAAAAGAAGCATCGCAATATAAAGAGATAACAGGCGTCTGGAGCGATATCGGGAGTGTGGAAAAAGACGGCAGCTACGTCCTGAGGCTGATCAATCCCCCTTATTTTGATGTTGCAAAATCAAAAGCAGAGGGCTTTGTAGAGCTGACATATCTGACAGACAGCAGCTGCAAAACCTGCTACAATGTAACAATCCATAAGCTAATACTTTCAAATCCGCAAAACTTTGGAATGGCCATTTCAGCAGAAAGATACGCGGATATTTCATCAGAAACAGGCAAGGAGCTGATTAGAAAATACAACATTACATTTGTGCCTACAGTCATATTGTCAAAGGATGCTGGACTCTATCCTTCGCTTGCAGTAGTTTGGCCGCAGGTCGGATCAGTTGAGGGTGACGGCAGCTACATTTTCAGGGATTTGAGCGTGCTGAAAGTCGTTTATAAAAACATTGCAAACAACACAATAATAAACGCATCGTCATCAGCAGCAGCTGTAAGCTAAAATGTTTTATAATGGAATAATAAGCGCGCTTTATGACCTTGAAATCAGGCTCTTTTTGCTTCCTTTAGGAAGCGAGAAAAGGCTAAGGGAAGCCACAGCAAATGCTGTTGATATCGGGCATGCAAAAAACATACTGGATCTTTTTTGCGGCACAGGAACATTGACGAGCCTGATTGCAGAAAAAGCCAAAGGCAATGTTTTTGGGGTTGATCTGTCAGAAAATATGATAAGAAGAGCCAGGAAAAAAACAAGTTCCAAAAACACAAAATACATTGTTGCAGATGCAAAAAATATTCCCTTTGAAGACAATTACTTCGATATTGCATTCGAATCATTGGGGTTGCATGAATTAAGATTCAAAGACAGAAATAAGGCAATAGCAGAGATTTGCAGGACATTGAAAAAAGGAGGCACAGCGGTTTTTGTTGAATATGTGGAGCCAAAAAAACAAACAACAGCATTTTTAATATTGGAATGGATTGAGAGAATAATTGATAAAGAAGCCATTGATGACTTTTTCAGCAGGGATTTTCAAAGGCATTTGGAATACTATAAGTTTAAAGTTATCAATAAAATTCCTGCGCTTAAAGGTTATGCCAATATATTTGTGGCTAAAAAATCATAATGCGGATGAGGTGCAAAAATGGGGAAAGGAAAAAAAGGATGCTGCTAGCAAGCTAGTTAAGCAATACGAAGGCAAGAATGGAAAAAAACGGGTGGGACAGGATATACAGGGAGAACAGGCTGGAAAAAATTCCCTGGCATACTGAACATCCTGAAAAAAATCTTGTGAAGCTTGTTGAGCAGGGTAAAATCAGGCCAGGAGAAGTTCTTGACATGTGTTCGGGAGTAGGTACAAACTCAATTTATCTGGCTTCAAAGGGGTTTAAGGTTACAGGAGTTGACATATCCCCTGCAGCAGTAAATATGGCAAAAGAAAGGTGCCTAAGAAAAGGCTTGGCTTGCAATTATCTTGTAGGCAAGGTATTGAAATTCAAGACAAACAAAAAATTTGACTTTATTTTTGACAGGGGATGCTTTCACCATATCCCTGATAAAGACAAGCCAAAATATGTTAAAAGGCTTATTAATTTATTGAAAGGCAATGGCAGGGTTTATATCCAGTGCTTCAGCGATAAAAATCATTTTGACAAGAGCATTTCAAAGGAGGCTATTTTAAGGTATTTTTCAGGCCCTTTTAAAATAGCCTATATTAAAGAATCCATTCACACAGAGCCTGGCGGTGGAAAAATATACATGCACAATGTTTTTATGGAGAAAAAATGAAAAGAAAAACAGCAAATAAAATAAAAAACAAAGAGGATTATTTATTATACGGGCTTTTAGTTATAGCTGCTATTGCTTTGATCTTCAGCACAGTGTCTTTTTTAAATTTTCAGGGCAATAATCCCAATAAACAATTAACTGAAATGCATTCTGCAAGCCAAATGGCTTTAACTGCCTTTGATAAGCAACTGGCCAGAAAATTAATGGACAAAAATAATGATGGGCTTTGCGATGCTTGCGGCATGGATGTAAGCGCATGCATAGACAGTGGCCAGCTGCAGTGCAATATGGATTCTAAATCAACGATTGGGGTGCTTGGTTCAGGGCACACCCATGCTGATTTTAAAGTTTTTATAAATGGAAATTCAATTAACTTCGCAAATGAAAAATATCATATGAAGAGCAGTTTTATTCATGTGGATGATAACCTAAATAAAGAAGATGCTTCAAGTGTCTTGCATATGCATGCAACAGGGGTTCCTCTTTGGATTTTCTTTGAAAGCATTGGAATGAAATTTGAAAAAGATTGCTTCACAGTAGATACTGGAGTAAAATATTGCAATAATGCAGAAAAATCCCTCAAATTTTACATAAATAGGAAAGAAAACACTGAATTTAGAGATTACGTATTTAACGAAGGAGATAAAATTCTTATAAGCTATGGTGACAAAAATGAAGATATCTTGGGTCAATTGGCTTCAATAACAGACTTTGCTAAAAAACATTAAATCAAGGAGAATGAAAATGGACATTAAATACAGGGCAGTAAGAAATGGAATCATTGGGATTTTATTGATTTTACTGTTAAATTTCATAGTGCTTTGGAGCCTTGGCTTTCCAAGCATGGCTGTTGCGCAGATCAAAAAATATTCTCCTTTGCTTGTTTTGCTGATCGGAGGCTTTGGCTTTCAGATTGGCCTTTTCACTTATCTGAGGCATAAAAGCGCAATTGGATGCACAACAACAGTGGCATCTGGCGGATTATCCGCAACAAGCATGATATTGTGCTGCAGCCATTATCTTGTGAATATACTGCCTTTCATAGGAGTATCAGCGCTGGCTTCCCTTTCAGGCTATACGATTTGGTTTATTTTAATAGGAATACTCTCTAATGCCGCAGGCATTGCAATAATGCTTTACAAAAGCAGGGGAGAAAAAAAGACTAAAATTAAGCAAAAAAGAGAAAAAAATAAAAAGAAAAGGGCATTAATGGCCATGGGGGGAAAATGAAAATATCATTTGCAGTATTTTTGGCAGTATTTTTGGTTTTGGCATTAAACACCGGCTTTGTTTTAGCGAAAGAAAACTTCAATGAAACAAAGCAGCTTATCGATTCCAACATTAGCTGCAGCAAACTAACGGATGCGCAGCTTGAGGCTATGGGTGATTATTACATGGAGCAGATGCATTCTGGAGAAGCGCATGAGCTGATGCACACTATGATGGGCGGCGAAGATTCTGCTGCAGTCAAGCAGATGCATATTCAGATGGCAAAATCAATTTACTGCGGTGAAACAAGCCAGGGAATGATGTCTATGATGTCAATGATGGCGGGAAACAATATGATGGGGGGCGGCATGATGGGCAATTCATTTAACATGATGAGCGGCAATATTGGAGGCAACATGATGGGATATGGGATGATGAGTGGCAGTTATGCATGGTATTGGAATTTCCTGAATGCGCTTTATGTGATATCATTAATCGGTTTGATTGTTTTAGTTTATTCATGGATCATAAAGTTGTGGAAGAATAATGCAAAACACAAAGGCGGTAAAAAATGAGTTTAGCTGAATCAGCAAAAAAACTGTATCTTGAAGGATATAGTTGTACAGAAGCAGTATTGCATGCAATGAAACAAACAGGACACCCAGTTACAGATGAAGTTTTGCGTTCTGCAACAGGCTTTAGAGCAGGAATTGGGGGAAGTGGATGCATTTGTGGAGCAATTTCTGGGGCTACAATGGCTATTGGCTTACATTATGGCAGATCAGAGAAAAGTGAAGACTCTAAAAAAGCTAATGACTTAAGCAAGCATATTTATGATAAATTTGAAGAAAAGTACAGTGTAACTTGTTGTAACCTGCTTACTGCTGATTATAAGTTCGATAGCCCTGAAAGAAAAAATCTCTGCTCAGAAATCGTAGCTTATGTGGCTGGAGAGCTTGATAAAATTTTACCAAATTCATAAAGAGAAAAATGAAAGACATAATCTTGAAACCAATTGGCATTGTAAGAAACAATATCAAGGAACTGAGATTCGGAAATTTTGCCGATGAAGTTTCTGAAATAGTGATAGACAAAAAATTCACAGGCGCGCTAAAGGGTGTAGAGGATTATTCTCACATTATTGTTGTTTATTGGATGGACAAGGTCAAAAGCAGCGTTATTGAGCATCAGCCGCAGGGCAATCCTGATGTGCCGATTGTAGGGATTTTTGCATGCAGATGCCCTGCAAGGCCGAATCCGATTGCAATAACAACTGTGAAGCTGGTGGAAGTTGATCATAGGAATAACAAAATTAAAGTAAAGGGCCTCGATATCATTGATGGAACGCCAATAATTGACATAAAGCCCTATTGGCCGCAGTATGATGAAGTTAAAGGCGCAAAAATTCCTTCATGGGTTTACAAGCTTAAATTTTAATCAGATAGGGGGTGGATAAAATGAAAAGAATTTATTTTGTTTTGTTTTTGGCCGCATTGGTTTTAATAGCAGGATGCGCTGCGCAGACAACAACTAGCGGAACAGCAGGAAATCAGCAAACCGGACAGCAGGTAACTGATGTCAGCGGGCAGACAGCCGGGCAGCAGCAAACATCAGCAGCAATGAATGTTGTCGAGATTACATCATCCGGGTTTAGCCCAAAGACATTGGCTATCAGCGCAGGTGAAACTGTTGTTTTTACAAATAAAGACGGCAGTGCCCATTGGCCAGCATCAGCTGTGCACCCAACTCATTCAGTTTATCCCGAAAGCGGGGGCTGCATAGGGAGCAAATTTGATGCATGCAGGAGCTTGGCTCAGGATGAGTCCTTTTCCTTCACATTCAACAGCAAAGGCTCATGGAAATACCACGACCATCTTAACCCAGCATTTACAGGAACGATAATTGTCGAGTAAAATGGCAATAGACCCTTCGCTCGGAATAAAGTTCGTTTATGTATTGGGATGGGCAAACATAGTTTTTTTATTTTTGATTCTATTTTCATGCAGGTGCATTATTGGCATAAAATCAGCAGCATTGAGCAATTCAAAGATTTACATGAAAATCTACAAATATCACTGCTATTACTGGTGGCTTTTAGCAGCATCTGTAATGCTTCATGCTGTAATTGCATTCGCTGCATTCGGCAACCCATTCATGAGGTGAAAAATGTCAGACAAGCAGTTTTTCAGGTGCACTGTGTGCAACGACATACATTATGGAATGGCTGGCCCGGAAATATGCCCTACCTGCAAGAATGTCAATGTGTATGTTAAAATAGAGGCAACTGAAGCAAAAAAATTAACGAAGCTTTAGCAAGCGCAAGATGGACAAGCAAGAATTGATCGGGGTCTGGGATGTTTTCAGTAAAAAGAACGGATCGTTTAAGCTGAACCCTGACAGAAAGCATGTTGAGATTGTTGCAGACGGCGTATTGTCAAATGAGCAAAAGCACGGCCTGAAGCTGTGCCCGTGCAGATTGAGAGATGGAACATTTGAAAAAGACATGGAGCTTATCTGCCCTTGTAACTTCTTCATTCATGAAACATGGCTTAGGCCCAGGCCAGGAATGCAGCCAATGTGCTGGTGCGGGCTGTTTGTAAAGGCATAAAAAACAGAAACATTTATAAATAACATATGCTTATCTCAACATATGATTAAAAAGGCATATAAAACATTCTTCGGGACGCTGGACAATGAAAGAAGGCTAGAGATAATAAACACATTGAGAAAAGCGCCTAAATGCGTTTCCGAGATCTGCAAGCTGCTTGATTTCAACCAAACAACTGTTTCACACAATCTTGAAAGGCTTGAAAAGTGCGGATTTGTTTTTATGGCAAAAAAAGGCAAGCACAGGATATACGCGCTAAACAAAAAAACAATAAAGCCCCTGATGAACCTTATAGACAAGCACATGCACGAGTTTTGCGAGAAAATAGTTGCGGGTGAAAGATGATGCAAATAAAATGAACGAGGAAAATAAAAATGCCTGAAAATATCCATCCAGAAAAACCGATTTTTGAATATTCCGAAATCACAAAGCTTATTTACATTGGCACAAACCAGTGCTGCAGCTCTCATTTTAAGAAATCCTTGATAAAAAAGGGCGTTAGAGCTGACATAAGCTTGGAAGAAATGAGGCTAGACCAGCCATTTGGCGTAGGCTATTATTTGTGGCTGCCTACAAAAGACCACAAAGCGCCGGCATTTAAACAGCTTTTGATTGGGGCAAATTTTATTAAGAAGCTGGTCGATAATGAAGTCAAGGTATATGTTCATTGTGAGCATGGTCACGCAAGGGCTCCAACACTTGTAGCAGCATATTTCATTTTAGAAGGCAAAACTGCAATCGAGGCGATAAAGCTAATCAAGAGGAAAAGGCCAATCATACATCCAAACAGGTCCCAAATCCAATCACTGATAAACTTCGAGGAAATGGTGCAAAATGGTAAAGCAAGAAATTAAAAGCGACAAAGAGCTTTTCATCTGTGAAGAATGCAATTTTGCCTACAAAGACAAGAAATGGGCTGAAAAATGCCAGAAATGGTGCAAAGAGCATCACAGCTGCAATATCGAGATCACAAAGCACGCAGTGCAAAGGTAAAATCAACTGGAGGTGAAGAAAATGGGAAAAGGAAAGAAAGGGTGCTGTTAAATGAAGAAAATTGCCGGCAAAAAAAGAACAGCCGAAGAAGGCTGCAAAGGCGTAAAGCATACAAAAGGCATAACTATGCTGGTATGCTGCTTGGCGGTCTTAATTTTATTAATCGCAGCTGCATATTTTTTTGGGATTGGCAAAAATTACCTATATTGGCTTATTTTGTTGTTGTGCCCGCTGATGCATTTCTTCATTATGAAAGATATGCATAAAGGCAAATGCCATTAAAGTGTAAAATGCGAATGGCAAACAAAAATATGAAATAAGAGGCGCTAAAAAATGGAAAAATTAAGTGTAAAAACAACAGCATTGGCATTGGCCATCGTAGGCGGAATACTTTCACTGGCCTGCGCTGCGATTATTGCATTGTGGCCCGCAGGGTCATTAAAATTTTTTAATGCCATATTCCACGGCATTGATCTTACATTGATAGCGAAAGCAAATGTTTCAATTGGAAGCGTGGTACTTGGGCTAGTCGAGGTCATGGTTATAGGCGCAATAGCAGGGGCATTGTTTGCCTGGCTGTACAATTATTTCAATGGAAAAATCAAATAAAGGCGTTATTTTATTTTAAAAATAAAAGAGAGGTGAGACAATGAGTAGAAAAGTAATAAAGGCGGCGAATGTACCGCTTGAAATTAAACCGCAGAAGGAGTCTGCATGGATCTGCATGTGCGGCTTGTCGAAAAACCAGCCTTTCTGCGATGGTTCGCATAAATTATGCAATGGTGAAGAAGAAGGCAAGCTTTATGAATATGATGATGCTGGCCATCGTAAGGAAATAAAGAAATAAGTGTAAAAATGGCCATGAAGATGGCTGTAAAGGTCAGCTTTTAGAAAAATAAATAAAAAATAAATATTAATAAACTTGAATAATGAAGTAAAAAATCATTATCCTCAATGAATAGAATAAAACAAAGCCTGAATGGAATAAGCTGCGTATTAGGCAACTGGGCCTATTTGATGCTTTTTGCAGTTTTTACATTGGTCTTTTCATCAATCTACATTTTTGCATGGAACTTTATTTTGCTGTCAAACTTTTATGTAAGAATTGATTTGTGGACGCCATTAAATTTGTTTTTTTTAATTGTAATCTCACTCCTTTCCGGGTTGATATTTTCACTGAACATTTACAGTCTCAGGTTGAATTTATCTTTGCGTAAGAAAACATATGGTTATTTCGCAATAATTCCTGCCTTGTTCACTTCAGTCTGCCCTACATGCGCCCCTCTGCTTTTGTCTTTTTCAAGCGCGACAATCGGCATTGGCATGCTGATATCCGGATTTAATATTTTTGTTAATGCATTTATTGCCCTGTTATTGATCTTAATCTTAATAAGCACATCATCCAATTTAAACAGCTGCAAAATAAAGGCTAAAAAATGAAAACAACAATAAAAATAACGGGCATGCACTGCGCAAGCTGCGCAAACACAATAGAGAAATCGCTGAAAAAAGCAAAGGGCATAATCAATGCCGGCGTGAATTTTGCATCTGAAAAGGCAGCTGTTGAATTTGATAAAAATAAAATAAATCAGGATGAGATAGAAAAAACTATAGAAAAAACAGGCTATGGGATAATAAAAGAAGAGAAAAAAGAAAGCGCAACAAATGAGAAAGGCATTTCCGAGATAAAATTAAAAATCATCGGCATGGACAACCCGCATTGTGTCGGCGCAGTAAGCGATGCGTTAAGCACAATCAAAGGCGTTGTTTCAAAAGACTTGCTTGTTAATCAGAAAGCGATAGTCAGATTTAATACAGCTCTTGCAAATATTGGTGAGATCAAGAAAGCAATAAAGAATGCAGGCTACGAGCCGATCGAAGAAACAGCATCAGCTGACAAGGAGAAGGAGGCAAGGCAAAGAGAAATAAGAAGGCTGCAAATCGAGGTTTTTTTCGGGTTTTTGCTGAGCATTCCTATTTTTGTGCTGTCATTTCCAGAATGGTTCAGGATAATTGTGCCTTACACAAATTATGTCCTGTTCGCGTTGACAACGCCTGTGCAATTGATTCTAGCAAGAAGGTTTTATGCAGGAATGTGGATAGCATTAAAAAATAAATCCGCAAATATGGACACTTTAATTGCAGTGGGCACAAGCGCAGCCTATATTTACAGCGCTCTTGTAACTTTTATTCCTGATGTTTTCAAAAGCGGAGTTTATTATGATACAGCAGCCATCATCATCACATTCATTTTGCTGGGCAAACTGCTGGAAGCAGTAATGAAAGGCAAGACATCAGAGGCGATAAAGAAGCTGATGGGCCTGCAGGCAAAAACAGCAAGAGTCATAAGGTCCGGGAAAGAACTTGAAGTAAGCATTGATGATGTTGTCACCGGGGATATCGTGCTGATAAAGCCAGGTGAGAAAATCCCGGTTGACGGCATTGTAATTGAAGGGCATTCAGCAGTTGACGAGTCAATGATCTCGGGCGAAAGCATTCCTGTTGAAAAGAAAATCGGCGACAATGTGATCGGAGCTACAATCAACAAGAACGGCGCTCTGAAATTCAAGGCAACCAAAGTAGGAAAAGACACTGTGTTGTCGCAGATAATAAAGCTTGTTGAGGAAGCGCAGGGCAGCAAAGCGCCGATACAAAGGCTGGCTGATAAAGTAAGCAGCTATTTCGTTCCAACAGTTATCGGGATTGCAGTCCTGTCATTTGCCCTTTGGATGCTGTTTGGCCAAAGTTTTGTGTTTTCATTGAGCATTTTCATTGCAGTTTTGATAATAGCCTGCCCATGCGCGCTTGGACTGGCAACGCCAACTGCCATAATGGTTGGCTCCGGGAAAGGTGCAGAAAACGGCATACTGATAAAATCAGGAGAAGCACTGGAGACAGCGCATAAACTGACAGCAATTGTCTTTGACAAAACAGGAACCCTGACAAAAGGAAAGCCAGAAGTTACAAAGATTGTTTCTGTTTCAAATATTACAGACAGGGAGATCATAAGATTTGCAGGGATTGCAGAGAAAAACTCAGAGCATCCTCTTGCAGAAGCAATCATAAGAAAATGCGATGAATTAAAAATAAAACTTACCGGTGCCTCATCTTTTATTGCAGTTCCTGGAAAAGGCGTTAAAGCAAAGTACAAAAATGAAGAAATCATAATCGGCAACAGAAAAATGATGGAGAATTTCCCGTTAAGGATTATAGAGCCGAAAATTGCCGAGCTTGAGAATCTTGGCAATACTGTGATGCTCGTTGCGCTGAGGAACAGGGTAATTGGCATGGTCGCAGTTGCGGATACATTAAAAGAATATTCTAAAGAAGCAGTTGAGCAGCTTCATAAGATGAAGAAGGAAGTCATTATGATAACTGGCGACAATAAAAGAACAGCAGGCGCAATCGCAGGGCAGGTCGGAATTGACAAAGTGCTTGCAGAAGTGCTGCCTGAAGACAAGGAAAAGGAAGTCAGGAAGCTGCAGGATAAAGGCGAAATTGTTGCATTTGTCGGCGATGGCATAAATGATGCTCCTGCTCTTGCGCAGGCAGATATAGGAATTGCAATCGGAGCCGGAACAGATGTTGCACTTGAAACAGGGAATATTGTTTTGATCAAAAATGATCTGAGAGATGTTGTTACCGCAATTGACCTGAGCGCTTATACAATAAGGAAGATAAGGCAGAACCTGTTCTGGGCATTTTTTTACAATACAGCCGGGATTCCGATTGCAGCAGGAATCTTATACCCATTTACTGGCTTTTTATTGAATCCGATCATAGCAGCTGCGGCAATGGCATTCAGCAGCGTCAGCGTTGTCGGGAATTCACTTTTGATGAGGCTTTATGAGGCAAAGATAAAATGAAGCTAAAGAAAAAATATCTGAGTTATAGTTTTTTTATTCTTATCATTCTGGTAGTTTTGTTTTTTTATTTAAAAAATGTTAATAAGCCTTATTACCCCGAAATTTACACGCCAAGGCCTGTTTTAGGCAATGAAAGCGCTCGCATAACAATAACAGAGTTTTCTGATCTCCAATGCCCTGCATGCAAGGCAGCCCATCCAACTATCAACAAAATAATGGATGAATTCAAAAATGATGTAAAGCTGGAATACGCGCATTTTCCGCTGCCAATGCACCAATATGCGTTTAAAGCAGCAGAAGCATCAGAATGCGCGAATGACCAGGGAAAATTTTGGGAATTTGTTGACAAAGTGCATGCAAACTTGGATGATCCGACGCCAAGAAATCTGAAAAACTATGCAAAAGAACTAAAATTAGACATGAAAAACTTCAGCAACTGCCTTGATTCAGGGGCAAAAGCGCCTTATGTTGCAAGGGACATGAGGAAAGCTGAAGATATGGGTGTTGATGCAACTCCTACATTTTTCATTAACGGAGAAAAGCTGAGCAACTGGAGATATGAAATTTTCAGGCAGAAGATAATGGAAGGAATAGCTAAGATTCAGTAATATTTAAAAAGTACAAGACCTTAACATCTAATTGGCACAGATTATTTTGGGGCAGGAAGGCGATAAAAATGACAGACTTCAACAAGTTAGCATCACTTGAAACAATCAATGAAGCAATCAAAGCTTTAAAAGCCAGAGGCATAACTGCTGAGCTTGTAGAAACAAAAGAAAAGGCATTGGAAAGGCTAAAAAATCTGATCCCTGAAAAATCAGAGATCATGACAGGCGGCTCTACAACATTGGAGCAGATGGGATTTGTTGACTTGCTTAAATCCAAAAAGCATCCCTGGAAAAATTTAAAAGACGAAATCCTTGCTGAGAAAAATGAGGCAAAACAAACAGAGCTTAGAAAAAATAGCATAAGCTCCCAATTCTTTATAGGCAGCGTCCATGCAGTTGTTAAAACAGGCGAAGTTCTGGTTGCAAGCGCCTCCGGAAGCCAGATTCCTGCATATGCATTTTCCTCAGATAACATTATATGGGTTGTCGGAGCGCAGAAGATTGTTTCGAGCTTGGAAGAGGGGTTTAAGCGAGTCAGAGAGCATTGTTTTCCTTTGGAAGACAAGAGGATGAAAAGCATAGGCTATGGGGGCAGCGCAATTGGAAAGATCTTGCTGTTTGAAAGGGAGATAATGCCGAATCGCAAAATAACTTTGATCTTTGTGAATGAAAAGCTCGGGTTTTAAGATGGCAAAAATAACAATCATTGGAGCAGGAAATGTCGGCGCAACAGCAGCGCATCTGCTTGCCTTGAAGAATCTGGCAGATATTGTGTTAGTTGATATTGTCGAAGGCGTGCCGCAGGGAAAAGCCCTTGACATATTGGAATCCGGGCCTATTGAAGGCTTTGATCATGAGATTATTGGAACAAACAACTATGAGGATACAAAGGGCTCTGACATTATAGTTATAACAGCAGGCATTGCCAGAAAGCTTGGAATGACGAGGGAGGATCTGCTCAAAACAAATGTGTCTATTGTAAAAGGCGTTGTAGAGAGCGCGGTTAAATATTCGCAGAATGCCATATTAATTGTTGTAACAAATCCTTTAGATGCAATGGTTTATCTGGCTGCAAAAATAAGCAATTTTTCAAAAAACAAGGTGATTGGCATGGCAGGTGTTCTTGACACAACAAGATTTAAAACATTTATTGCTGAAGAGCTGAATATTGACGCAAAAAAGATTGAAGCATTTGTTCTTGGCAGCCATGGCGATGACATGGTGCCATTGATAAGCAAAACAACAACAGCTGGAAAGCCGATTACAGAGCTGTTGCCGGCTGAGAAGATCGGTAAGCTGGTTGAAAGGACAAGGAATGGCGGCATTGAAATTGTTAATCTGCTAAAAACAGGCTCTGCGTATTATGCTCCTGCTTCTTCAATTGTAGAAATGATCGATGCCATACTGAATGACAGGAAAAAACTGCTGCCCTGTGCTGCCTATTGCGATAAAGAATATGGCGTTGGAGGGTATTTTATTGGAGTCCCTGCAGTATTAGGCAAAGACGGAGTTGAGAAAGTGATTGAGTTTGATCTGGATGAAGATGAGAAAAAGCAGTTTGAAAGAACTGTTCAGCACGTGAAAGAATTGTGTGCAGAGGTTGATGAGCTGGAAGAGATTTGATTGTATTCTGCCAATGCCTAAAACATCACATCTCACCCAACACCAAATCTCAGCACTCTGCCTGAAAACTTGAATTCTCCAACCCATAAATAGCTTCCATCAAAGTCCATTCCAGAAGGCCAGAAAAGCTTATCTCTTCCAATTTCTGGAAGTTTTTCTGTTAAACTTTCTGCACCTAAAACAACATCTGGTTCATTGCCAGCAACAGCATCTTCAACATTGTTCCAAACTAAAACTCTGCTGGGCACTGTGTCAGCAACAAAAAGATGGTTGTTGCGGACTAAAGCACTTTCAGGCAGATTAAACATCCCGCCTGGCCTGCCAACTGTCATTGGTTGAGGCGGATTTTTTGGGTTTGAAATTAAGTCTGCAACACGATAAATTTTTACCATGTGCTCAAAAGTTGAGATAGTTGTAATGTAAGTGCCGTCGCTGTAAACACTTCCGCCACCTTTGCCTCCAGCTCCCCCAAGTGCTGTGTTTATTATAATTTTAGGGGTTGTGTTTTGGGCTGGCACATCTTCCCAAACATAGGTTTTGTTTTCCATGGTGGAGATATAAAAGTATTTTTCGTCACCAGCTACGCCATTTATTTTTGCAATATCTATGTTGCTGATTTTACCATCAAATGTAACATCTGGCGTCTCCCCATTCAGCGGCAATTTTTTCCATACAAACATTCTATTGCCTGTGTCTATAACCAACGAATTGCGTACAATAGAAGCGTGCTGCGGCGGAGGAAAAAACTCATAAACAAAATCAGGCTTTGCTCCGCTTTGGTCAGGCAGATTTTTCCATACATGCATTATATGATCAAAATTCGAAATGACAAACAAGCTCTTTCCATCAGTGAGGGGGTTTGGGTTATTGGCAAAGTAATTTGTTCCCAGTGTGTTGGTATCAATGTCTGGCGAGCCGATAGCAAAATCAGGCTTTTGGTCTGCCTTAGTTGGCAGCTCATTGTAAGCAACGATTTTATTGCCATTATAAAGCCCTATATATAGTTTGCCATCTGCAAAAGCTGCTCCTGAGCCGTCTCCCCCAATGAAAGCATAGCCCTCTTTTTTTTCTCCTGGAGCGCTGCTCGTGCCTACAACTAAATCAGCTGCGTCATTTTCATTTTCAGGGAAAGAGTCCCAAATAAAAAGCTTGTTGGTTACCACAATAAATTTGCCATCTGGCGTAAATGCCCCGCCCCACATTATATCGCCCTGCACTAGCTGCCCAGGGCCTTCTTGAAACGGTATTTTTTCACCCATTCTAAATGGTGTGAAAACAAAAAAGTCATAAGGCTCATCATCTTTGGTAGGAAAGCTATTCCAAAGAAAGTTTCCTTGGCCGCCATTGTTCGGCTTGGCATTGTGATCGCCAATTAGAAGATGCTTGCCATCGCTGCCAATTGAGCGTGGAGTGCCAAACTTTCCTCCGGCAAAAAGAACAATATCAGCAGCCTGATTATTTTGAATGGGGAAAGAGTTCCATATCAAAACAGAAGCTGATCCGGTGCTGGCTACAATTAGTTTCTTTCCGTCAGTCCAGACTGCCCAAGGCCAGCCAATACGGCGTTTAGCAGTTTCCATATCTTTTGAATCAGCAGGCCCGCCTATACCTATATCTTTTATTTCCATATCAGCAGATTGTCCATTTTTTGTTGGGAAAGAGTTCCAGATTAAAATGCGGTCATTGTAAGTATCGGCCACCACTATTTTGCCGTTTGCAGCTGAAACGCTGACAGGCCAATTTAGCTGATCAAGCCCCTTACCGGGGTTGTTGGAATAGAAATCTTTTTGGCCAAGCACCAAATCAGGAGCTATGTTGCTGGCTGGAAGTTTGTTCCATATTAGAATCCGGTTGTTATTTCTATCAGCTAAAAGAAGATGCGTTCCATCGCTTGCAACATTTCCGGGGTGGTTGAACAAAAGAGAGCCGCCTGCATTATTAAAATCTATTCCTGCGAGCATGATGTCTGCATCCTGGCCTGTTTTAAACCATCCAGTTGGTTTTGATGAAACTGTTTTGTATGTGGAATTAATAGCTTTTACAGAGATAGGCTCTGACACCTGAGTTTGTATTGTTTGTGTTCGCTGCTCAGGCTGTACTTCTTGCACTTGTTTTTTTGCCTGCCATCCCTCAACACCAGCGCAGTCTTTAGAACATACTCCTTCTCTTATCTCAAAATCATCACAAATGCCATCTGGACAAAATTGCGATTGTGCCTGTTGGGATTGGCCGTCTGATTGCGGCTTTTGCTCTCCTTCAATTGCTTTATAAATCATAGCATATTTGCCATCTGCTAGTTTCACAGCAGCAGGGTCACAAACTATCCCATCTGTATTTAGGATATCGATTTGTTCCAACTTAAAATTCACGCCGTCTGTAGATGTTGCAGTAGCTATTCCCTTTCCGCAGGCAAAAAGCCTGACTCCATTGTCGAGTGCCAATGCCCCGGGAACTCCTCCAACATTCCCTCCTTCTATGTCAACAGCTATAAAGTTCAATCCATCATTTGAAGTTGCTAATTCAGATGAGGCTCCAACAGAATAGTACATGAGCCATTTGCCGTTGAAATAAATCACCTCAGGATCAGTCAGGCTGTTGTCCTCAAATCTGGTGCCCTCTTCCGCAACAAAATTCATTCCATCAGAGGATTTGGCAGAATAAACTTTATGTTTGCCCTCCTGTTTGGCGGGATCGCCGCTTGTAATATCTGGTCCAAAAAAGTAAAGCCTCAAAGAGCCATCCTCTAGCTGAACTATAGATGGGTCAACAACACCTCCCTTATTTTTTTTGCCGCTAAGTTTAATGGTGCCTTGTTCTGCCCAAGTTTTTCCTAAATCAGAGGAAGAAATAATTCCCACTTGCTCAGTTGACGGGCCAGCCATTGTCAAGGCATCAACAAAATAAACCAGTAAGTCGTCTTTTTTGAATTTGCCTGCGTCTCTTGTAAGCTGAATCAAATCAGGGACTGATGCAGATTTTCTGATTAACGAGCCTTGCTCCCAGGTTTTCCCGTCACTGGAAAAAGTTATATATGTATTGTGGTCAATTAAAGGATTGCCTGGCATCTGATTCTGTCGAGCTTGTTCTTGAAAAGGCTGAAACGGCTTCTGCGGAATTTGAAATGGCGCCTCTCTTTGAGTTTTAGTGCAACTGCTCGTAAAGATAACAGCAACTAATAAAATCGCCAATAAGCTGCAATGAGCATAGGTTAGCTTCATTATTGAGAACATAAAATTTGATGCTTAAAAAACTTTTCTTTTTAGAATCTACAGCAGCCCTTCCATAATATCATTAACCAGCCTTACATCATTCGTCTTTCCATAGCCCTCAACCTTAACAATGCCTTTCTCAACTAATTTTTTAATTGTTCTGTGCGATCTGAGCTTATTCATGCCTTCCAGTCTTGTGATGTCAGCTTGCAGCATCCTTCCCTTGTTTTCAAGCAGCTTTTCCACAACTTTTCTTTCCTCTACTGCCAAAAATTTGAATATTATGTCAATGTTCCTTTTCAAAGATTTTTCCTTTGCCTCAACCTTGAATGACATTGTATAGTGAGTAGCAGCCCCGACAACAACACCAAGGCTCACTAAAATAGGTATCAGGTCAAAAATAGAAACACTCCACCCGAACACAGGGCATATAAGGGAATTTTTTTCTTTGTAGTATGAGCTTATTGAGAATACAACAAACAGAAACACAGCGATCATTCCTATTCCGAGCACAATCTTCTTGTTTTGAATCATTGAAACAGCTAATCCGGGCTTATTTTTAAGCTTTTCGCAGGGTTTCACAAATTAATATATATGGTTTCATCTTATTGATACTATAGTTTATACGGGCTGGTGAATGATACGAAAGTGAAAATGAAGAAATTATACATGTGGCAGGCAGTATCTGTTGTATTGCTGATATCATTAATAGCATCTTTAATGCAGGGCAAGACATCTGGCTTATCAAAAGATGAAGCAGCAAAGAAGGCAATTGATTTCATAAACACAAATATGCTGCAGGGGCAGGCAGCAGCTGTGCTGAAAAGCGCCGAAGAAAAAAACAATCTTTATGAGATAAAGTTTGACATCGCCGGGCAGTCATATGATTCTTATATATCAAAAGACGGCAGCCTGCTGTTCCCGTCTGCAATATCTTTGGAAGCAGCTGCTCAGCAGGCCAGTTCGCAGTCTTACCCAAAAACAGACAAGCCTAAAGTTGAATTGTTTGTGATGAGCCACTGCCCTTATGGAATCAAAGCGCAGGAAATACTGGTGCCCGTAATGAAATTATTGGGCGAATCTGCAGAAATAAAGACAAGATTTGTGTATTATGCAATGCACGGCAAAACAGAGATTGATGACAACAGCATAGAATACTGCATACAAAAAGAGCAGGAGAACAAATATGCAGATTATCTGGAATGTTTTGTGAAATCGCAAAAATCTGATGAGTGCATAAAGTCTGCTGGGATCGATGCTGATAAGTTAAGCTTGTGCATTAATTCAATAGACAGGCAGTATAATATCACAGCATTATACAACGATAAATCAACCTGGCTTAGCAGCCGTTATCCCCAGTACCCTGTTGACAGGGAACTAAACCAGCAGTATGATGTGCAGGGCTCTGAAACACTTGTTGTCAATGGCGTGCATGTATCTCCTTCAGAATACAGGTGGGATTCTGACAAGCTGAAGGAGATTATATGCTCAGCATTCAATACAGCGCCAAAAGAATGCTCCCGAACTTTATCTTCAGCCAGCTCTTCTAGACCATCTGCAGGAAGCTGCGGCTAAGTGAAAAATGATCTGCCTTATCGCTTTAGTTGTTTTTGGGGTTCTTGGCATTTTTAGCTCCACACACAGAATGCTTGCAAAAGAGGCATTCGACTGCGTTTTCAGAAGGCTAACATTAAGAAAATGCGAATCCGGATTAGATAAAAGGCTGAAAAGCCAAATTACTGGAAAGCTGATGAGGAAAACTCCAAGGCTTGCTGGCTTCACATATAAAAATTTCGAGCTGATTTCATGGATTTTCACCATAATGTTTATAGCAAGCATAGTATGGTCTGGCCATGGCATTTATAACTTGATTGTGTACAAAAACTGCAATGGGCTGCAAGGAGGGGCGTGCATTTTCAACCCTTCAGCATCAGAAAGCCTGCCTTCATGCAGTAATTCCGAATGCCCGACAGGGTGTTCACCAATATGTCGGGGAGGGCTTAACTGCACTTGCAAAGAAACCTGTGATAAATATGGCAATTAATGTCCGAAAAATAAGAGAAGATTTCCTGATTCTAGATAGAAAGAGGAATAACAGGCCAATAATATATTTTGACAATGCATGCATGTCATTGAAGCCAAGGCAAGTAATTGAGGCAATGAACCGCTATTATAATGAATTCCCGGCATGCGGCGGAAGAAGCCTTCATTCTTTGGGCAAAAGAGTAACGGAAGAAGTCAGAAAAGCAAGAATAACAATCCAAAAATTCATAAATGCAAGAAAAGAAAAGGAAATAATCTTCACAAAAAACACAACAGAAAGCATCAATCTGGTTGCGAATGCATTTTCTCTTGAAGAAGGCGATGAAGTGCTCACAACAGACAAAGAGCATAATTCAAACTTGCTTCCATGGCAGAGATTAAAGGAGACAAAAGGCATTATTCATCAGATTGCTGATTTCAATGATCCGGAAGATTTAAAAAATAAAATAACAAATAAAACAAAGCTAATCTCGATGGTGCACAGTTCTAATCTGGATGGAACTTCAATAAATGCAAAAGAAATAATAAAAATTGCGCATGACAATAAAGTTGCTGTAATGCTTGACTGCGCGCAGTCCATTCCTCATAAAGAAGTTGATGTCAGGAAGCTTGATGCTGATTTTATTGCATTTTCAGGCCATAAGATGCTTGGCCCAACAGGAACTGGCTGCCTTTATGGAAAGCAGGAATTGCTTGAAAAATTATCGCCTTTCATTGTAGGCGGCGACACTGTGAAAGATACAACTTATTCAACAGCAGAATTTGAAGAGCTGCCTGAAAGGCTTGAAGCCGGGCTGCAGAATTATGCCGGAATTATCGGCTTTGCAGAAGCAGCAAATTATCTGATGAGAACCGGAAAAGGGGATATTGAGCAGCATGAATTGAAGCTGAACAGGAAAATAACAGAGGAATTGTTGAAAATAAATGGCTTCGATCTTATTGGCCCGAAAGATGCAGAGCAGAGAGGCGGAATAATAAGCTTCAATATAAAAGGAATGGATCCGCATAATATTGCAATGATCCTTGACCAGTCCGCCAACATAATGATCAGAAGCGGAGCTCACTGCGTTCATTCATGGTTCAATGCGCACCAAATGAAAGGAAGCGCAAGGGCATCTTTGTACCTGTACAGCACAGAAGAAGAAGCGAATGTCTTTATTGAAGAGATGAAGAAGATTGTGAAGTTTTTGAAATGAAAACGTTAAAAACCAATACAGGAATGTGGTTTCAAGTAACTTTTTCAAAAGATAGTTTTTCTAATGATAAGTTCGAATTTTCATAAGCTGATTTTGGTATGTCGTGAAAAAATGCCACTGGGATTTTTAAATTTGAGAAATACTTTTCATACCTCTCTATGAAATTAGCTACCATGGCTTGTGTCGGTTTATGCCGGAGATGGATTATGCTACAAATATCCTCATTTCTGCCTATTATGCTGCCTTCAGGCTTGCTGTTTGTTTCATTTACAATAATTCTTTCAACTTCCTTGAAATCACATAACTTTTTATCTAGCCCGCAGAGCAGAATATATGGCCCATCATCATGCCTGTATACATGAACTGCTGTGTAGTGTTTGTCTGATTTACTTGTAAAGTTTACCCAAATTGAAGTTAAAGAGTTATCAGGCAATCTACTTGCTCTCAATTCATTAATTGTTAAATCTTTTGTACTTACCTGTCTATAGGATTCTTCTTGCATTTTGTTATTTGTAAATAAGCCAATCTTTATAAATCTTATCATACCTCTATGAATTCAATACATCAAATGACACTTAAAACTTTTTTAATAAACCAACTCAAGAAATTCTTCGGCTTTGATAAATACGAATTCGATAAAATCATTGTAGAAAAAGAAGTTGTTGAAAAAATAATCGATCTTGCAAAGCAGGCTTACCCAAAGGAATTTGTTGTTTTATTGGAAGGGGAATTCAAAAACAAAGAATTGATCATAAATGATGTTTTATTTAACACTTACCAGGCATCGAACAATGCAACATCCATGACGCTTGATCTCCCTATAACCTCAAAAATAATAGGGACAGCGCATTCCCATCCTGGCTACAGCAGTAGGCCATCAGGGGCAGACTTGACATTTTTCAACAAATGCGGAATAGCGCATATTATCATAGCATATCCGTTTAATGCAGATACGATCAGGATGTATAATGTTTATGGAAATGCTGTTGGATTTAGCGCAAGTATCTAAAAATAAAATTCTCACGGCTTTAAATTAATAGCAACTTTATTGGCAGACTCTAGCTGCATATCAATTATTTTGCCTTGCTTGCTAACGCCCTCAAACTCTATGATCTCATTAGGGATGGTGGCAGAAAAACTATTGCCTACTCTTCTTAACTTTACTTTAAAGTGCTTCTGCTTCAGCTTATTGAATTTTAAGTATTCATTCATATCCAGCGGATGATGC
Source organism: Candidatus Woesearchaeota archaeon (assembly GCA_016180285.1). Classification (NCBI taxonomy): domain Archaea; kingdom Nanobdellati; phylum Candidatus Woesearchaeota; species Candidatus Woesearchaeota archaeon. Next base: position 49,683 of record JACPBO010000005.1, on the reverse strand, counting down.
CATATCTTGCCGCATTTTTGGCATTCCCACGTCCTAATTTCAAAGCCGTCTCTAAGTATATGCCCTTTTACAGTTTTTTGATTGCAAGTTTTACATAAAATCTCATTTTCGTATACATCTTTCATTTTCATCTACCTCCTTGTAAATTTTCCAACATGGATCAATTCCCAACATTCTCTTCCGTCAAGTTCGATAAACCCGCGCTGAACAACCACTTTTACCGTTTTGTCTCCTCTATCAACACATTTTTCTAAAACACCCTTTCTTCTTTTGCTTCTTGAGCACTCATAGCCTTCATTTAGTATCGCTACCACATCATCCAAATCCATTTCGTATTCAACTAATTCATCAACAACATTTTTCTGCCCTCTTCTGGTTTGAACCGTTATCACAGGAAGACCTTGGTAGCTCGGCTCATACAATGTAAACACCTCTTGTATATACTATCAGTATACACATTAAATATATAAATGTTTCGTTTTTGCCAAGCCAAATCCAAAAATTCAAATACATAAACTTTAAATACATAAACTAACTCTTCAATATTATGATCCATACCGGTTTATCAGCTAAAAAAACAAGTTCTATAGCAGAAATCACATTTATTATTTAAAACACAGCAGAAAGTTTCTGCAGGCTAAAATGATAATATATGACACAACGCTTCGCGACGGAACCCAGAACAAGGATGTGAATCTGACAGTCAGGGATAAATTGGAGTTCGCAAAGATCCTTGACGATTTTAAAGTTGATTACATTGAACTGGGCTGGCCCGGGTCCAATCCAAAGGACATGGAGGCATTCCTGGAAGCTTCAAAATTAAAGCTAAATCATTCCAGAATATCTGCTTTCTGCAGCACAAGGAAAAAAGAGCTTAAAGCAGAGCAAGACCTTAATCTCAAGGCAGTTCTTGATTCGAAAGCAGCAGCTGCCGCAGTATTCGGCAAGACATGGATTTTGCACATTGAGAAGCAGCTTAAAACATCAAAAGATGAAAATCTTGATGCAATAAGCGATTCAATAAACTTTCTCAATGACAACGGCATAGAAGTTTTTTTTGATGCAGAGCACTTCTTTGACGGCTTTAAAGACGATAAAGAATATGCATTAGAGTGCCTTAAAAAGGCAATTGATGCAGGAGCTTCCTGCATTGTTCTGTGCGATACGAATGGAGGCTGTTTGCCTGATGAAATCCTCGGAATAGTCAATGAAGTCAGAGCTGCATTTCCAGATGCGCAGCTCGGCATCCACTGCCACAATGATTCCGGCTGCGCAGTTGCAAACACATTGATCGCTGCAGGTAAAGTTGGCCATATTCAGGGAACCATTAACGGCGTCGGGGAGCGCTGCGGCAATGCCGATCTGTGCCAGATTCTTCCTAATATTGCATTGAAGAAAAACATACAGATAAACGCTGATCTCTCAAAGCTAAGAGAGGTTTCAGATAAGTTTAATATTTTAGCGAATATCAGGCCGCAGCCTAATCAGCCTTTTGTAGGAAAAAACGCATTCTCACATAAAGGGGGCATCCATGTTGATGCGCTTAGCAAAGGCGCTTCTTACGAGCATATTGATCCGGAAGCAGTAGGCAATTCCCGCGATATTGTTTTGTCAGACCTTTCAGGCTCTGCCAGCATCGTTGAAGTTCTGAAGCAGTTTGGAATTCAAGCAGACAAAAAAGACCCAAGAATAAAAGAAATGCTTGATGATGTCAAGCTTCTGGAAAAGAAAGGCTATGACATAGGCGATCTGGAAGCTGAGAAATATTTGCTGGCAAATAAGCATTTTCTTAAAAAAAATCCTTTATTCGCAGTAACTGGCTGGAAGATCATTTCTGAAAATATAAGTGGCGAGCTTTACTCCGAGTGCGTTATGGCCGGCAATGTAAACGGAGCTGAAACTGAAGTAATTGCTCCTGTAAAAGAGCAGGGTCCTGTTGATGCAGCATACGATGCTTTCAAAAAGCTTTTGGCGTCTTTCAGGCAGCTTGATGGCATAAAGCTTATCAACTATAAAGTTATGATCGCAGAGGACAAGGGCGCAGAATCTTCAGTAAGGGTCTACATAGAATTCAAAAATAACGGGAATGAGTGGGCAACGATCGGCGTTAATGAGAACATACTGAGCGCTTCGCTTGAGGCTATTGAAAAGGGCTTTCGTTATTATTTATTGAGATTTTGCTGATAAACATAACCTTTAAAAACTTTAATAATAAAATCACTCTTAATATGTTGTACGAGATAAAAAAAGAGGATTTTAAGGATTATTTGGAGTTTCTCACAGATAAATTTGATCTCATTGCCCCTGTGCAGCAGGAGATCGTAAGGGCCAAGGTTGTTCAAGCTAATGACCTTGTTGTTTTTAAAGCCCCATTATACCCTGCAAAAAAATTCTTCCTGCCGAAAAGGGAAGAGCTTTTCCTGTTCGAAAATAATAAAATAAAGCCGGACAGCGATGAAATCAAAACAACAGTCCTTTTCCTGAACAAATGCGATGCAAACGCTGTTCTAAGGTTTGACAAATTGTTTCTGCAGGATCCGGTTGACATAAATTACAAAGCCCGCCGAGATAATTCAGTAATAGTCGAGATTCCGTGCGGCAAAGTATGCGAAAACAGCTTCTGCGAATCCATGGGCTTAAAGGATTATTATGATTTAAAGATTTTTGATAATAATGCTTCTTATGTTATTGACATCAAAACTCAAAAGGGTAAAAAATTGCTTAATAAAAAATTCTTTAAAAAAACAAATAAGAAAATTAAAAAAGCAAAAATCAATTCTCCAAAAACTCTGAAATTAGGCAAAATAAAAACAGATAATCAGGGAATATGGGAAGAGAATGGAAAGAAATGCTTGAGCTGCTCTGCATGCACGATAGTCTGCCCTACATGCACCTGCTTTGAGCTTCGCGATGAGCTTGACCTGAACTGCCAGAACGGGGTAAGGCAGAGGCTATGGAGCAGCTGCCAGCAGC
>JACPBO010000005.1:0-46671 GCA_016180285.1 Candidatus Woesearchaeota archaeon | reverse complement strand
GAAAAAAATGAACAACCCCTACTTTCCTCAAAAACAGAAAATATTAGGCATTAAAAATGAAACAGCAGACATAAGCACTTATAAAATAAACTTCAGATCAGATCATCTTCCTGGCCAGTTTGTCGAGGTTTATGTTCCAAAGATAGGCGAATGCCCCATATCACTCTGCTCTTATTCAAAAGACCATATTGAGCTCGCTGTAAGGAATGTCGGCAATGTAACTAATGCGATCCACAAGCTGAAAAAAGGAGACATTATTTACGTCAGAGGACCATATGGCCACGGCTATCCGATGAACATTCTGAAAAAAAAGAATCTTACAGTCATAGGCGGCGGAACAGGAGCAGCGCCATTAAGAGGCGTAATTGAGTTTATAATAAAAAATAGAAAGCAATACAAAAATGTCGATGTTTTCCTCGGCTTCAGAAGCCCTGATGACATATTGTTCAAATATGACCTTGAAAAATGGAAAAAGCACATGAATGTTTATCTTACAGTTGACAGGGCGGAAAGCAGCTGGAAAGGCAATGCCGGCCTTGTAACGGCATTGCTTGAAAAAATGCCGCCAAAGAAAGGCTCGATTGCAATTACATGCGGCCCGCCAATAATGATAAAATTCGTGATTGAGCTGTTAGAAAAGCAAGGCTTCAAAGACAGCCAGATTTTTGTTTCATTTGAAAGGCTGATGCACTGCGGAATCGGGAAATGCGGGCATTGCATGATAGAAGGCAATTACGCCTGCAGAGACGGGCCTGTTTTCAGGCATGATTTTGTGAAGAATTTGGAGGATTGAGAATAATGAAAATTGCATTTTTTGAAATGGAAGACTGGGAAAAAGAATATATTAAAAAAAAGCTTAAAGGCAATATTTTATTTTTCAATGATGAATCAAATGAAAAAAATATTGGCAAAGTAAAAGATTTTGATATATTGTCTGTTTTTATTTATTCAAAAATAAATAAAGGCATGTTAGGCAAATTCAATAAATTAAAATTAATAGCAACAAGGTCAACCGGCTACGACCACATTGACGTTGAAGAGTGCAGAAAAAGGAAAATTGCAGTAGCCAATGTCCCTTATTACGGCGAAAACACAGTTGCAGAGCACACATTTGCATTGATTCTGGCATTGTCAAGAAAAATACACAGGGCGTATGAAAAAACAGTAAGGGGCGACTTCTCGCTTGAAGGATTGAGGGGATTTGACCTTAAAGGAAAAACTCTCGGCGTTATAGGAGCAGGCCATATCGGGCAGCATGTCATAAGAATCGCAAATGGTTTTGAAATGAATGTTCTGGCATATGATGTCAGAAGAGATTCAAAGCTGGCCAAAAAGTTTGGCTTCAAATATGCCTTATTAAATGACCTTTTAAAAAATTCTGATATTATAAGCATGCATGCCCCTTACAGCAAGGCAACGCATCACATGATAAATAAAGGCAATATGCATCTGATAAAAAAAGGCGCTATTTTAATAAATACTGCAAGAGGCGGATTAGTTGAGACAGATGCATTAGTCAAGGCATTGGACAAAGGAATATTGTCAGGAGCAGGATTGGATGTGCTTGAAGAAGAGCAGCTGGTAAAAGAAGAAAGTGAGCTTCTTTCAAAGAATTATCCGATTGAAACATTAAAGACCGTGATACAGAATCATACTTTGCTGAAAAGGGAGAACGTGATTATAACGCCGCACAATGCATTTAATAGCATTGAGGCATTGCAAAGAATTCTTGATACAACGATTGAAAATATCAGGGGCTTTATGAAAGGCAAAAAAATAAATGAGGTTAAGGCTTGAGATGGATAAGCTAAAAATCGGCATATTTGCGCTGACAAGCTGCCAGGGCTGCATGTGGAATATACTTAATCTGGAGCATAACCTGATAGAGCTTATGAAAATAGTCAATATAGCTAATTTCGAGCTGATCAAAAAAAAGAACGAAGAAGGCCCTTTTGATGTTGCGCTTATTGAAGGCTGCATTACAACGGAAGAGGAGCAGCAGCAGGCAGTTAAAATAAGAGAAAAAAGCAAATTCATAATAGCATTCGGAACATGCGCAACTTACGGCGGGGTTCCAACAATAAGGAATTTTCTTGACTTGCATGACCAGGTTGAAGCTCTGCCTCCGAATCCATTATTCTTGAAGCAAATTGCTGCCCGCGGCATTGATGCTTTCATTAAGGTTGATTATTTCATGCGCGGCTGCCCGATTGACAAGAAAGAATTCATAAATGTAATGAAAGACCTTGTTGTTGGAAAAAAGCCAAAACAAATAACACATAATGTGTGCTTTGAATGCAGGCAGAAAGAGAATATCTGCTTGCTGCAGAAAGGAGAGCCCTGCATGGGCCCGATAACATATGCCGGCTGCAATGCTTTATGCCCTTCGCATTCAACCCCGTGCTATGGCTGCTTCGGGCCAATGGAAGATGCAAATCTTGATGCTGAGATCGAGCAGTTTAAAAAGTGCGGCTTGACAACAGAGGACATTAAAAGGTATTTCAGGACATTTGCAGGAACGTCAAAAGTGTTTAAGAAGTTCAACGAAGATATTAAAAAATAAAATGGAAACAAATCATACAATCAAGCTCAACCACATTGCAAAGATCGAAGGCCATGCCAAGCTGAATATCAGAATAGAGAATGGCAGGGTTGAAAAAGCAAAAATAGAAACATTTGAAGGAGCAAGATTTTTTGAAGACATTATAAAGAACAGAAAATACGGGGATGCTCCTGTGCTGACATCAAGGATCTGCGGCACTTGTTCCCCCTCGCATCTTGTAACATCCTTAAAAGCTGTTGAGGACGCATTCAATGTTAAAGTCAGCGAGCAGACAAAATTATTAAGAGAGCTGCTTGTTTTGGGCTCTTATCTGCAGAATCACACACTGCACCTTTATTTTCTTTCGCTGCCCGATTACCTTGGCTTTGACTCTGCCATCGAGATGGCTTCAAAGCATCCGAAAGAGGTTGAAAGAGCCTTGAAGATGAAAAAAATAGGAAATGAGATCGTTGCAATAATTGGCGGCAGGGAAGTGCATCCGATAACGCCAATAATAGGCGGATTCTCAAAGCTTCCTCCAAAAAACGAAGTAAATGCTTTGCTCAGAATGCTTGAAAGCATAAAGCAGGATGCAGTTGAATCTGTTAAATTATTTTCTGATCTGAAATATCCCTCATTTGAGCGGGAAACAAAATATTTTGCGCTTGAATCTGATAAGTATTCCCTTATTGACGGAGCAATATCCTGCACAGGCAATATGTGCATTCCAACTAAAGATTACCAGAATCATTTCAGGGAATATTTTGAGGAAGGATCAAAATCGGAATTCGTTGTTGCAGAGGGCAACAGCTATATGGTTGGCGCTTTGGCAAGGCTTAACAATAATTTTGAAAAGCTGCCTAAAAACATTCAGGATATGGTTCCATTTAGGATTCCAAGCTTTTCGCCTTTCAGCAATAATGTGGCGCAGGCAATTGAGCTTCTTTTTTGTGTTGAAAGGGCAATTGAAATTCTAAGGGATCTGGAATTAGAGGAAGAAGGCTGCTCTGAAATAAAAATCAAAGCAGGCAGAGGCGTTGGAATTACAGAAGCTCCAAGAGGGATGCTGTTCCATGACTATACTTTTGATGAAAACGGTTTTGTAAAGAAAGCCAACATTACAACCCCCACATCGCAGAATTTGAGGAACATGGAGGATGACATAAAGGCATTCCTGCCCGGGATCTTGAGCTTGAAAGAAAGCGAGATCGTGCTGCAGCTTGAAAAATTGATTAGAGCTTATGATCCATGCATTTCATGCTCAACGCATTTCTTAAAAGTGAATTGGGAGAAATGATTTCATATTTGTCCGCAATCACAGCATCAGCAAAACCGGTATAATCGACCTTACTCCCGTTTCCTTGATGATCTCTTTGATCTTGTCATAACGATCCATATTAAGATAATACTTCCATCCATGCTCTTTCTTCTTTTTGCAGCAGATGTTCTGCCTTACTAACGCATCTAGAACTTTATCTGTCTTATCCAAATCTTCTTTAGGCGTTGCAGTTTTCAAAACATTAATGTAAACAGAACCCTTGCCAAAGCAGCCTAAGTCAAAAAGCTTTTTTACAATATCCCTGCTTATTCTTATATACTCGCTCCTCTTTACCTGTGCCATTATCCAAGCAGAATGCTGCTTGTATATAAATGTGTGGTCCAAATATGGCCTCTTAAGGGTCTAAAATAGAAACCTTTAAATACAAGCATATCATTGCCATTTACATGATGCCAAAATCAGTATTTTTAAAAGAGCAGGGAGACAGCCCAAAAAACAGAATATGGAGCTTTTTAATAGTGCATTCAGAATATGACTATTCGATGAAGGATATTGCTAGATATTCTGAAGTAGGGTATACTACATTAAAAAGGATCTTTAAGGAGTTCAGGGAAAAGAAGATGGTCGTTCAAACAAGAATTGTTGGAAAGGCAAAGATGTACAAATTAAACTTTAAAAATCCAATAGTTACAAAATTTATAGATTTTTATTGGGCTGTGGTGGATTCTGTTGTCAGAAGAGAAAACGCCATAAAATGTCGGAATTTTCCATCTAGTCTGTGACTAGTGGTAAGCTTCGCTTTTTTTGCACGAATCATGAAAATTCCGAGCATGCTCAAAAACCACCTGATGCGGTAAAACGCAGTAACATTCTACTAGTCTCTGACTGGTGGTTTTTGACAGAAGAGGAAAGCGAAGTTCGCTATCATTCAGCATCATCAGTTGGCGCAGTAGCAGTTTCAGCCAAAAATATCTAGCCTTTTTCTTTTTTCAAAATCTCAGCTATTTCTTTCTTAATCTCCCCAGCATCCCCTTTCTGCGGTATTCCTATGATCCGTATTTCCTTTATTTTCCCGATCTCCTTCATCAGCTTCAGATAAAACCCGAGATCAAAATCATGCAGCGTGCATATTTTGCTGCTTTTTAGCTCGTCAATATTTTTTATCAGCATTGTTTTTTCAATATTTTCAACAACATCCATGATGTATAATTCATCAGAATTTGCATAGTTCAAGATATCGTCGACATTGTCGCTTTTGATGAATTCAAAGCCATCTAACTTTATTTCATCAGCTATTTTTTTAGCAAGGCGGTCTTTCTTTAAAAACTCATTTCCAAAGCATAAAACTGTTGTCATATACTATGCCAAAACAATAAAATATATAAATCCATTGCATTATCAAAATAATATGATTGAAAAAAGAGGCCTGCTCCTTGTTTTCTTGACAGCAATAATCAGCGGCTTCTCTATTTTCATAAACAAATTCGGCATAGTAGGCATAAACTCCGATATTTTCACATTTTCAAAAAATACAGTTGTTGCAGTGTTTTTATTTGCAGTTATCCTTTCATTAGGCAATTTCAAAGAACTTAAAAAACTTACAAAAAAGCAATGGCTGTTATTGGCATCAATTGGCCTTATCGGCGGCTCTGTTCCGTTTTTATTGTTTTTCAGAGGCCTTCAGATGACATCTTCTGCAATGGGCTCGTTGATCCACAAAACAATGTTTGTTTATGTTGGAATTTTTGCAGTTATTTTTTTAAAGGAAAAGTTAAGCAAAAAAATTATAATCCCTGCATTGCTGCTATTGATAGGCAACCTTATAATTCTGAAAATAAGCGCCTTTTCATTCAATTACGGCGATTTATTAATCCTAATCGCGGCCTTGTTCTGGGCAGCTGAAAACACATTGTCAAAGCATGTATTGAAGGAGCTGAGCGGCAATACAGTTGCATTCGGGAGGATGTTTTTCGGATCTTTATTTATTTTGATTTATCTGGTTGCAACAAAAGAAATATTCTTGATGAAATCCTTGAATGTTGAGCAGATGACGTGGATAATAGCAACATCATTGATCCTTTTAGGGTATGTATTAGCCTGGTATAATGGATTAAAGCACGTAGATGTTACATTGGCAACTTCAGTATTATTACTGGGATCGCCGGTAACAACCACGCTTAATTATCTGTTTTTGAATGCAGCTTTGACTGTGAATGATGTTGTCGGAGGAGTGTTTTTAGTGGCTGGGATTATTGCAATGATTTTATTATCAAAAAGAATTCAATCCACAACCTCAACCGCATACCCGTAATGCACTGTAACCTTATCCCCTGCTTTCGCTTCCGGCGCAAAATGATTCAGCACCCTTCTTGTTTTGTCTTTTATTTTCACAGAAAGCACATCATTGTTCTTTTCAATGCTCTCCCCGACTAATACTTTGGAAAGCTCGCACAATGCTGGAGGAAAATTCCTGTAAGATCCCTCTCTCCTGTCAATTATCTTATTGTGCTCGTTCAGGAAATAATGCCTTATCACAGAAGGATCCCACTTATTTTTCCCTTTTTCCCTTGCTATCCTGCTGATTTCAGCAAAAGCCCTGTGAAAAATCTTCTCCAATTTGTCCCTCGCAATGAGCTTGCCTTTGACAGCAGCATCTTCAAGCTCAGAATAAGCAGCATCATCAATTTCATCTCTGGCTCTGATTACAAAAGCGCACGGAAAAGCGTATCTTAAAAAATACTTTTCAACCCTCATTTTAGCGATTCCCAGGCTTTTATTGCCTCTAAAGCTTCCTGCTCGGGAATCCTGTCAAGAACTATTTTGCCGCCCACTATTACATAGTCTCCTACTTTAAAGCTTTTATCCAGCAGCCTTGCTTCCCTTTTTTCAGAGCCATAATCAACAATGGCTTTTTCGCCGTCAATTTCAGTTATTCTTCCAGGTATTGCAAGGCACATTATTGCACAACAACCTCTTTCAGAATAATCTCATCGCCGTAAGCAACATCAGGCACTTGGGTGCATTCAGGGCATTCATAAATGACAGCATCATGCTCCTGGGAGATGATCTTTGGATCGCCTTCATAGCCGCATGGACAGGTTACTTTTGACTTTGCCTTCACAATAACAACTTCCCATGGCACCATTGCCTTTAATGTTTCCTCTAGCTCTTCAGCAGGCATGTCAGCTAGCTCCCCCACTTCAACAACGATCTTCCTCACATTGCCCTGCTTCTTGGCTTCCTCGATCAGCTGGTTAGCAATGATGGTTTCATGCATTTAAGGCTGTAATATCTTCTCTTTTTTTAAAGTTTTTTGTTTTTAGAGCAAAAAAAGCATGATAATCGGTGCCAGCCAATCGGAGAAGGAGCACTATATGGGATTAATGTTTTTTATCCTTCGGATATTTTGTTCTCACACGATGTATCTTTTTTGAAGCCTTTCTCTAAAATAAAACTTTCAGCAGTTCGTGGAAAAGATTCATTGGTGAGAATACACCAGCTGTTTCTTTCTACTTCATTATTTCCTATACGCTGCAAAAGGCCATTTAAGAAAAGGTCTATTATGCCTTTTTTAGACTCTATCATGTAAATGTTTGCATCAAAAGGACCAGAAAATTCACAATCAACTAATCCATATATCTCTGGTTTTATCAGTAGATCATGTCTTTTTCCAAATAAGTGTTTCCTTGTCTTGCATTCATATGAGTTACTTTGATAAATAACTAGAGTTGATGGCGTAATCCATAATTGATGTTGTCGTTCCAAGAATTGCTCTCCTTGTTTAAAGATTCGCTCAGATAGTTCTTCTTTCTTCTTTTTTGTTGCTACAAAATAAAAAGGATTAAACGAATTAAATGAGTATCTCATATTTTCAGAGCCAAGCAGGCTGTAAGGACCAAGTACGCTAACTTCTTGTTGTCCAAAATTAACAGGCCTAGAGTAATGTGCAATTTGCGGCAACATAACAACAGAGTCTTGTAAAGATTTCGTGAGTCCAGTTCCAGAAATAAGCTCATCATCACAATCTCTTTTATACAAAAGCTCAGTATGCAATTCGAATACAGACTTCTCGAGAGGAATGTTTCTGAAAATTGATTTAAGAACTTCTTCTATTGTTTTATGATCCAATTTCAATGTGAAAGCATATTCTTCTGACATTTTAATCACTTCCTCTTCCCAAATACATATTTTGAATTATTTCACTTTCTACTTTTGATCAACATACCTTTGGAAGGATTTCACCTCATCTATTTGATCTGAGTAGAGCACTTTTTCATCTAAGACGCCTTTGGAAAGAACCGGTCTTCTTTCTTTTTCTATGTGTTTTTTAAATTCATTTCTAAGCGATAAATATGGAACTGTAAGCAGATTGATCAGGTTATCTTGAATGAGTATATTTTTTCTTCTTGCTTCTGATTGTAATTCTTCATAGATCCTATTAGTATTGCCCTCAATCCCGTAATGCCCGATTTGAGAATATCTATTAAAATCTGTTAATGACCAAGCGAAACAAATAGAACATATTTCTATTTTCCATATCTCTCTTTCAACATCTTTTAATTCTTCTTTTATGGATAATTTTGGCAGGGGCGTCCATTCAAGCTTCAATGATTTTTTAGGTATTTTTGTATAATCATATCTTGCTAAACTAATATATGCACCAACGGATAGGCCAAAACCATGTGCTCTTATTTTAGCCACATATCTCGTTAGTCCGTCATCTGTTGTCAGGCTATTTTCAAAATTATATCGCAGTTTGCGTTCTTTTGGTTTTTCTATTGTTGATTCAAGATCTGTGGTTTTCATTTTTTACCTCACCAAAACAATCTTTCCAGATTTAAGCGGTCATAGGGATTATATTTCATCCGATTATAAATACTGATATCCCTCAATAATTCACCAATTGCTTTGGAAAACTGGATAGGATCTTTATATAATTCATGTTCAGATGTTTCTCTTGACCTTTCAAACTCTTCCGATAAGAGATTTTCTATGAATTGATCTAAGTCCTTACTCGTCGTTTCTCTAAACCACAGATTATGTGCATGAGAGTATTTCCATCTGTCAGCAGTATTCATATTTCCAGGGAGTAATTGCTCCTTGTATTCCCTTATAAGCATATAACTAGGTTGTTTTACTGTTTCTTCTTCATAAGGAAAAACCTCAAATCTAGAAATAGCTATTCCTTTAGAAGAGTCAAATGTGACCCTATAATCAGTGAATCTATCTAAAGAATCATTAACTTTGTGAGCTATTTTAAATATGGGAATGTTTATCCAGTCACGCTGTTCCTCAGACCATATATCGCAATTTTTATCAGTCATGCTTACCCATTCGCCTTTAGATTCCTTCTAACATTTTTTACCTCCTGCATGAGTGCAATTTTGCGTTAACATGTTGTGCCCCACATCATATCCTTTCATATATGTGGTATCAGCCATAAAGAATATGTTTCTAATTTGATTATTGTTTAATCCATCATAAAACCCGTAGATTTGCCTTTCTGTCTCTGATAGCTTATTTGGTTCTAATAATTTTTCTTTGATTTTGTTCTTTTGTGCCTCATCATATAGAAAACCAAAACCTAGGCTGGCAAAATCTACATCGGATTCTAGTTCTATCTTTTCTTTGAAAATCAGTGTTATTTCTCTCATAACTCTTTTTTTTGTGAAAAGGTTTACTTTTGGTTTAAAACAAGCCATATATTTTTCAACAGTATCTGAAATTTCCTTTTGTTCATCCATTTTAATCACTCTTAAAAGAATACTGACGATTTTATTAATCTTTGTAGTATTCTCATACTACCACAAAATTTATATATCCGAATAACTTTCTTTCTGTATGGACACAAAAATACTGAAGGAAATAGGTTTAACAGAAACAGAAATAAAGATTTATTTGGCTTTATTGGCTCTTGGAGCAACTTCTGCCGGCAAGATTGTAGAAGATACAGGCATTTACAGAAAAAACCTTTATGACGCTTTAAATAAGCTTATTGAGAAAGGTCTTGTCAGTTATGTCATTGAAAATAAAATAAGGGTCTTTCAGGCAAAAAATCCCGAGAATTTAGAAAAATACCTTGATGAGAAAAAAGCAAAGATAGAAGAGCAAAAGCAGGAAATTCAAAACACCATTTCTGAAATGAATTCCCTTTTTAACGAAGCTCCTGCTGAGATAGAGTCTGAGATCTATCGCGGAACAGAAGGAATTAAAACAATACTGAAAGAGTGCCTGAATTACAAAGAAGTCTTATTTATCGGCGCAACCGGCGATGTTCAGGACAGATTGCCTTATTTTTGGCCGCAATATAACAAAAAACGAGAAAAGTTAAAGTGCACCTGGAAATTATTGCTTGTTCATGAAGCAAAAAGAAAACCTATAACAAAATCAAAATACTATGAGTATAAAGTTCTGCCAAGAATATTAAGCGGGCTTAACGTTATTTATATTTACGGCGATTATGTTGCAAATGTTCTGTGGCTGGAAAAACCAATTGCATTTGTAATAAAACATAAAACTCTTGCAAACAATTACAGAAAATACTTTGACTTTCTCTGGAAGACGATAAAATAACTCCATCCATAATGAATTCTAGTTCTGATTCGGATCTGTCTTAAAAATTAGAAAGATTTAAAAAATATAATCCAACTGTTAAATTTAAGGAGATCAAAATGGGAGAAAATGTATGGTATGGTTTTGCAATCGGAGCAATTATTGGAGGCGGATTAGGTGACGACCCGCCATCAGGAGATTCCGGGCATGGACTTGGCGCAGCAAAGAACGGAAATTCTGATAAAGATTCTGCTAACGGCGGGCAAGGATTGTTTTCCCTTTGGGGGCATGAAATCTGGTTATACCTTGGCGGCATTCTGGGTTTTGGAGATAAATTTGGTTTGTATCTTACAACAGGACCGATGATCGGAAAAAATCCTGATTGGGCAATAGGCGGGGGCATTCATATATTGAAGGCTTTTGGTTTAGGAGTAGTAGTGCCAATCAGACAAGCATTACGCAGTTATAGTAAGCATCAAGATAAAATGGCAGCTTATATTGACTTGGGGCAACAATACTTGGCAAATGCGATTGATGCAGGAAAACATTACTTAGCGAATGCAAGCGACATAGGACAGCAATGCTTAATAAGTACGCAACATTGCATTACTGAATTATCTGCCCAAATGCCAACAATAGCTAGCGGTTTAGAACAAATTATTAAAAATATGCACTAATCTTTCAATTTTTCCTAGAATGAATTCTTAAGAGCCAAAATCCAAAAACTATTTAAATAACGCCTTTTACAATACTCATTAAAAGAGGTGGTATTTTGGATAAGCATAGTTCAAACATGTCAGAAATTCAAAGGATTTCTGAGCATGCTCAAAAACCAAAGGTTTTTGACAGGTTAAAATCCTTTATTCTGTGGTTTAATGATCTTGGCATAGAGGATGTTCCGCTTGTCGGAGGCAAAAATGCCTCTTTAGGAGAAATGTACAGGCAGCTTACAAAGAAAGGCATCAATATACCGAATGGATTTGCAGTAACAGCCTATGCTTACAGATATTTCCTGAAAACAGAAAAAATAGGCGATGACATAAAAAGAATTTTCAAAGGGCTGAAAACAACGAGCATAAAAGACCTGTCAGAAAGAGGCCAAAAGACAAGGGAATTAATCAAATCAGCAGAGTTTCCTTATGAATTAAAGCGCGCAATAACAAAAGCTTACGATAAGCTGTGCAAACAATACGGCAAGAACTGCGATGTTGCAGTAAGGTCATCAGCCACAGCAGAAGATTTGCCGGATGCAAGCTTTGCAGGCCAGCAGGAAACTTATCTCAACATAAGAGGCCATTCTCAATTGCTAGATGCATGCAAAAAATGTTTCGCCTCTTTATTCACAGACAGGGCGATAAGCTACAGAGTGGATAAAAAATTCGATCATTTCAAAGTTTACCTTTCAATTGGAATCCAAAAAATGGTCAGAAGCGACAAGGCTTCAGCAGGGGTTATGTTTACAATAGACACTGAAACAGGATTCAGGGATGTTGTTCTGATAAATGCATCTTACGGATTGGGAGAAAATGTTGTGCAGGGAGCAGTCAATCCCGATGAATATTACATTTTCAAGCAGACATTAAAGCAGGGCCGTAATGCAATAATCAGCAAAGCTGTTGGCGAGAAAAAGATAAAAATGATTTATTATGAAGGCGGAAATAAGACAACAAAGAATGTTCCGACAACAGAAGAGGAAAGAAGAAATTTTGTTTTGACAGACAAGGAAATATTGGCATTGGCAAAATGGGGCTGCGTAATTGAGGACCATTACAGCAGGAAAGCAGGCCATCACAAGCCAATGGACATAGAATGGGCAAAGGACGGCGAAACAGACAAGCTTTTCATTGTGCAGGCAAGGCCTGAAACAGTGCAGAGCCAGAAAAACAGGAACATATATGAAATTTATGAGCTGAAAAAAAGAGGCAAAATAATTGTGACAGGCCATTCTGTTGGAGAAAAGATCGGACAAGGCAGAGCAAATGTGATAAAAAATGTCCATGAAATCTCAAGGTTCAAGCAAGGAGATGTTTTAGTCACAGATATGACAGATCCAGATTGGGAGCCGATAATGAAAATAGCGTCTGCGATTGTAACTAATAGAGGGGGGCGCACATGCCACGCAGCAATCATCTCCCGTGAACTGGGAATTCCGTGCATTGTCGGCACAAACAACGGAACTGAAAAAATAAAAACAGGCCAGAATATCACAGCGAGCTGCGCAGAAGGTGATATTGGCTTTATATATGAGGGATTGCTGGATTTTAAAAAAAAGGTTGTTGACCTCAAAACAATTCCAAAAACAAAAACAAAAATAATGATGAACATTGCAGAGCCTGACCAGGCTTTAGAGCTTTCATTCATCCCTAATGATGGCGTTGGCCTGGCAAGAGAGGAGTTCATAATAAATTCTTACATTAAAATTCATCCTCTTGCTTTGCTCAATTTTAAAAAACTTAAAGATGAAGACGCAAAGCAGATGATAGAAGAGCTTACATCAAATTACAAAAACAAGGCAGATTATTTTGTAGACAAGCTTGCGCAAGGAGCAGCAATGCTCGCAGCAGCATTCTATCCGAAAGACGTCATACTGAGATTTTCTGATTTCAAGACAAATGAATATGCGAATCTTATTGGAGGAAAGCAGTTTGAGCCGCATGAGGAAAACCCGATGATCGGCTGGAGAGGCGCATCAAGGTATTACTCTGAAAATTATAAAGACGGATTTGCATTGGAATGCAGGGCAATCAAAAGAGTAAGGGATGAAATGGGTCTGACAAATTTAAAAGTCATGATTCCTTTCTGCAGGACAATAGAAGAAGGAAAAAAAGTTCTGAAAGAAATGGAGAAAAACGGATTGAAAAGGGGAGAAAATCATTTGCAGGTTTATGTGATGTGTGAAATTCCTTCAAATGTCATATTGGCTGAAAAATTCTCTGAGATATTCGATGGATTCAGCATTGGCTCTAATGACCTGACGCAGCTGACATTGGGCCTTGACAGAGATTCTGAATTGGTTTCCTCGATATATGATGAAAGGAATGAAGCAGTCAAAAGATTAGTTAGCATTGTGATCGAGATCGCAAAGGAGAAAGGCAGGAAAATAGGCATATGCGGGCAAGCAGCATCTGATTTTCCCGAATTTGCGCAGTTTCTTGTAGAATGCGGCATTGATTCAATTTCTCTAAACCCCGACAGTGTTTTGAAGATGATATTGAAGATTTCTGAAAAGGAAAAACAACTAAATAAAAAGGCAAGACCTATTTAATATATTTTAAAGCAGAACACAGGCCCCTCATAGCCTCAAAGCTATTTTTTGCATCTACTGTTATATTTCCATAAGAAGGCAGGTGGTAGATGCATTCTGTGCAGCCATGAATCCTTTCTGAAGAAACACGTATTAAGGACCTGTATTCATGATCAACAATTCTCCACTCTAGTTTCCTGAATACGTCTTCTCCAACAATTTCCACCATTTTGAAGCCCATAGAGATAACATTGAAAAGCTATTTTAAATATTTTTTGTAAATGTTAAGTATAAGTTCAACTTTACACCAACAAAATACACATGAAAGTGTAAACTTCTTCACTTCACATAAACCAAAACTTTAAATATCCGTGCTGTTTATTTTATTTCATTCACTTTAAAAAACAAGGGGGTGTTTTAAATGGTTAGAGTTGCAATCAACGGATTTGGCAGAATTGGAAGATTGGTTTTTAGGGCAGGCTACAAGGATAAAAATATCGAGTTTGTTGCAGTAAATGATCTTGGCGATGCAAAGACAATGGCGCATCTTCTGAAATATGATTCAATACATAGATTGTTTCCAGGAAAAGTAGAGGTAAAAGACAACAATCTTGTTGTTGATGGAAAAGAAATAAAATTCCTGTCTGAAAAAGATCCTGAAAAGATGCCCTGGAAAGACCTTAAAGTTGATGTTGTTGTTGAAAGCACAGGCATTTTCACAACAAGGGAAGGCGCTTCAAAGCACATCAAGGCAGGCGCTAAAAAAGTTCTGATTTCTGCTCCGGTAAAAGGCGAGGAAAAAGTGCAGACAATTGTCCGCGGCGTTAATGACAATAAATGCGGCGGAAATGATTTGATTTCAAACGCATCCTGCACAACAAACAGCCTTATCCCTGTTGTTTCGGTTCTGCAGGCAAAATTCGGAATTGAAGCAGGCTTGATGACAACCATACATTCCTATACAAATGACCAAAGGATTCTCGATCTTCCTCATTCTGACTTAAGAAGGGCAAGGGCAGCAGCGCTTAATATCATCCCGACATCAACAGGAGCTGCAAAAGCAAGCTCTGAGGTTATTCCTGAATTGAAGGGAAAGATGGACGGCTATGCAGTCCGAGTCCCGACTCCGGACGGGTCTTTGACTGATTTGACTGTGCTGCTGAAGAAAGAAACAACTGCTGAAGAACTAAACAAAGTGATGAAGGAAGCTTCTGAGACTTATCTTAAAGGAGTATTGCAATACACAGAAGAGCCGATTGTCTCAACAGACATAATAGGCAATCCGCATTCCTCGATCTTCGATGCCTCGCTGACAAAGGTGATCGGAAGGCTGGCAAAAGTATGCGCATGGTATGACAACGAATGGGGCTTCAGCTTGAGGATGATCGAGACGATAAAATTGATGGCGAAATAAAATGCTTTCAATAGAAGATTTAGAAAATTATTACAGGGGCAAGAAGGTCATAATAAGAGTTGATTTCAATGTTCCGATGGAAGGAACTAATATAACGGATGATTCCAGAATAGTTGCTGCATTGCCAACAATAAAATATGTGAGAAGCAGAGGCGGCAAAGTAATTCTTATGAGCCATCTAGGAAGGCCTGATGGAAAAGTCATGAAAGAATTTAGCTTAAAGCCTGTTGCTAAAAAGCTTGAAGAGCTGCTTAATGTGACTGTAAAAATGGCTTCGGATTGCATTGGTGAAAATGTTAAAAAGACGGTGTATGGCATGAAAGAAGGCGATGTTGTATTATTGGAAAATTTAAGATTTCATCCAGAAGAAGAGGCCAATAATTATGTATTCGCAGAAAGATTAACAGAGTTGGCTGATATTTACATAAACGACGCATTTGGAACTGCGCATAGGGCGCATGCATCAACAGAGGGCATTGCGGAAATCATGAAGAAACAGGGCAAAAAGGTTGCAGCAGGGTATTTAATGATGAAAGAAATCGAAATGCTGAAGCCCCTGTTAAAGCCGAAAGGCTGCTCTGTTGCAATAATTGGCGGCGCCAAGGTAAAAGACAAAATAGGGGTTGTAAAATTTTTGGCCAGAATGTATGGTGCTGTCCTGATTGGCGGCGGAATGGCAAACACGTTCTTTAAAGCAAAGGGCTATGGCATAGGCAGCTCAAAGTTTGAGAAAGATTTTGTTGAAGAGGTAAAGCAGTTGCTGAATTCGCAATATGGGGAAAAAATTTTCATCCCGATTGATGCGTTGACCGGAATAGTTCCAGTTAAAATCAAAGAAGGCAAGGAAGAAAAAGATTACAAAAAAGCAGCATATTCTGGAAAAGTTGATTTCAGCGCTGGCTCAATTAAAGATGGGGAGGATGCCCTTGATATTAGCGAAAAAACAATTGCATTGTATAAATCAGAGATTGCAAAAGCTAAGACAATATTCTGGAATGGCCCCATGGGTGTTTTTGAAGTTGAGGCATTTATAAACGGCACAATGGAGATCGCAGAAGCTGTTGCGGCAAATAAAGGCTATACTGTTGTCGGCGGCGGCGATTCAGTGGCGGCATTGTCAAAATCCGGCCTGACAGAAAAAATAAAATGGGTCTCGACAGGCGGCGGAGCATCATTGGAATTTCTTGAGAATAAAGGGCATTTGCCAGGGATTGATGTGCTAAAATAAATAAGTTTTTCTTTTCATAATATTTAGTCATTATTCCGATAAGAATATTTCTGTCAATTAAATATTTAAATAAGAATAGTTCTAAGTCCAGTTATGACCAATATTAATAACAAAAAAACAAATATACATTCGATCCATTCTGCTCTTGATAGTTCTATGCTTATGCTGATGCGTTAAAGCATCTCATTGTTTTTATCTTTTTTCATGATTTTTATTTTTTTCTTCAAAATTTATTTTTTCAAAATATAAAATAAAAATTAACAAAGGTGATTAAAAAATGAACATCGAAACAATTGCAGTCCATGGCGCTGGCGGCTGTGATCCGCAGACAGGCGCAATCGCCACCCCAATAATAACCGCAAAGAACGGCGCGTTCAGGGGAATAGAAGACCCGATAAAGATAGAATACTGCAGAACCCAAAATCCTACAAGGGAGACATTGGAAAAGACAGTTGCAGAGCTTGAAGGAGGAAGTAATGCATTTGCATTCTCTTCAGGAATTGCTGCAATAAACTGCGTATTCCAGACATTGGGCAGAGGGGATCATGTTGTTTTCAGCAAAAAACTATACGCAGGATCAATCAGGTTGTGCGACCTCATACTGTCAAAGTTTCTGGAGATTGACTTTGTTGATCCTATCAATACAAAAAGCCTGAAAAAAGCCATAAAGCAGAATACAAAATACATTTTCATAGAAACTCCGACTAATCCTCTGCTCGAGATTGTTGATCTGGAAGCAATCAAGGATATTTCATCTTCAGCAGGCGTTCCATTTATTGTTGACAACACTTTTGCAACTCCATGTTTATTGCGGCCTTTTGAATATGGCGCGGAAACAATAATCCACTCAACAAGCAAATATCTCGGAGGGCATAATGATCTTGTCGGCGGGGTTATTGTAACAAGAAACAAAGGATTGGCTGAAAATCTTAAGCTTTACGCCAAAACACTTGGAGCAACGCCATCGCCTTATGATGTTTACAACACGATAAGGGGAATAAAAACCCTTGCATTGAGAGTGAAGAAGCACTGCGAAAACGCCCAGATAATCGCTGAATTTTTAGCCGGGAATGCCGATGTTTCAAGAGTTTATTATCCTGGCTTAACTTCTCATCCCGGGCATGAAACTGCAAAAAAGCAGATGAAAGGATTTGGAGGGGTTGTGTCTTTTGAAGTCAAAGGAGATTATAAAAAATTCGCAAAAAACATAGCAGATAATGCGCCTCCTATTTATCTTGCAGAATCCCTTGGCGGAGTTGAATCATTATTAACGCACCCGGCTACAATGAGCCATGCTTACTTGACGAAAAAGCAAAGGGCAGAAATCGGGATCAAGGACAATCTGTTCAGGCTCTCGCCAGGCATAGAAAACAGCGAAGACATCATCGCTAAATTAAAAGCCGCGCTTTACAGCTCATGAACGACTCTTACACCCAGCCCAATGACCCTTTTTATTTCTCTTTCAAGATAATTCTTAAACCCCTCGATATCAATATCCTGCTCTTTTTCCCTCATTAGCGAATGCTCTCTTTGAAATTTCTGCAGCCCATATTGGAATTCATTTAACTTGTCTTTTAATTCGGCATGCTCCTTCATTACAGTTGCTGCTTTTATCTTTTCATCAAACATCTTTGCCGAGTTTTCAAGGTCCTCAAGCTCAATCAAAAACTTTTCAAAGAAATCCCTGTCTAGTTTTTTAATAAGCTCCAAAGTTCTTTTTTTCTTGTCTTCCTTGAGGTCTAGTCCATCAATATTTTCACTTAATTTTCCCAATAATTCCAATACCCTGAATTCTTCATCCTTGATTAATGTGTTTATGGGGTCGGCTAAGTAACCATGCGCAATCGCTTCATCCATTGCCATTCTCTCGTATTTCTTAAGCGCCTTTTCAAATGTGCCGAATATGTTCAGGAAATTGGCTTTATGCTCTTTTATCCTGGCTGAAATCCTGTCTTTTTCCTTTTCAAGCGCTTTATAAGCCCTAAATTCATTATTTTCCTGCTTTGCATTTAATTCTTCTTCAGTATTTTTTATTTTGTTTTTTATATTTTCAATTTCGATTTCAATGGCTTTTATTTTTTCATTCAGTTCCTTTTTAAGCTTTATTTTTTCCTTGATGTTCTTCAATTCGCCCTTTATCATGCCAAATCCAATCGGCCCTCTTTCCACCTGCTTTCTTAAGTCATTTACAATCAGCTCAAATTCCTTTACATTCTGGGCTATTTTCTTCACATCAGTTGCAAAAAACTCATTTAAAACATAAAAATTCTTTGAGGTGTTCTTTCCGAATTCATTCAGGCTGCTTGAAAAATTGCTGCTGAAGTCCAGGATATTCTCATACTCCTTTTCATTGGGAAGGGCAAGCTGCTCTAGGAAATATCCCAGCTTTCTTATGTAAGCTCCCCTGTTGCCTTCCATCACTTCTTTTGCCTTTAGAGGAATATTCGGGTTCATCAGCTGGGCTTTTTCAAGCTCCGTCATATTTGTTTTAAGCTCCTCTTTCTTGCTTTTTATATCGGAGAATAAGGTCATTATCGAATTATTGAAATTACCAAATCTTTCGCTTATCTTTTGGTCTAGCCAATTCTCAGCTTCTTCCAGCCTTACTTCCTCGAGCTCAGCCTTCTTTCCGAAAGAAAACAATCTTTGAAAAAACCCCATACGTGAGAGTAATAGCAAATTTATTAAATACTTTTCTGTTTTATACTGCAATATGGCTAAAAAAGACAAAAAACCAAGATCAGAAGTAATAAAGGAAATCGGGCAGATGTTCGTGGAAGCGGCAGATGCTTTTAAAAAAAATAAAAGCAAAGCCAATGATCTCGTCAGGAAAGCCCGCAATCTGGCGATGAAGTCAAGGTTGAAGGTGCCCTCAAGGCTGCAAAAGAGCTTCTGCAAGCACTGCTATTCTTTTCTTAAGCCAGGCATGAACTGCAGGATCAGGCTGCAAAGAGGAAAGTTGATCTATTACTGCCTTGAGTGCAAGAGATATATGAGATTTCCGTATAAATCTTAGTTCATAGTAATTTAACAGTAGTGACAAAACCGAAAGATTTAAATACTAGCTCTAACCTTGTTTTTTACGTTGAGGTGGATAAAATATGAATGATGAAGAAAGAAAAGATTGGATTAATAATATAAAAGTGCATTTAATATATGCGTGCTTTGGACTTGCTGTTGTATCGGCAGTTGTAGCTATTAATGCAGTACGTAAACAAAGCGCTCTTACACTTGATAGAATAGCTGAACATCAATCACTACCTTATAGAATTTATAAAAACAAAGAGGAAAAAGATCTGTATGTGAAGATCACAACATTGACAGGCATTCATTATTTCTCAGTTGAACGAAAAACAGCAAAAACGCCTCTCGGTTTAGTTGATGATTCCTTAAAAGTAGGCAAAAAAGGGTATAACCATGAATTGCTGACAAAAATACTTTATGATCTGAATAATGAAACATTGGCTAAAACAAATTCAGTAAGGTCAGACAGAACTTATTACGGCTTAGGCCCTGAAATACCGAAACCAGATTTAGAGGGATTAACAGGAAAATGAAAGAAGAATCTGATTTCGAGGACGATGAAGATTTCATGTTCGACGAAGTTACTGGAGGCAGGTCCAAGAAGCCTGTCATGAGCGTCCTGAACAAGAAGAAAGTAAGCAAGTACGAATTAGATGACTTGTTTGCAGGGGAATAATGATAAAAAATATAGCTGCAACTGGAGAAGATGCTCAAGGCAAGTATTCTATAAATCTTGATCTCGAAGGAAGATCTGCCCAAATAGATATAAGACTTAAATCTGAAAAGTTTAATTTAATTCAGCGATTTAATTTTGAAAATAAATTTTTGAAGCCTAATTGTATTTCTTTTTCCCATAACCGCCAGTTACAGAGCAATTATTTTTTTGGGGTAACTGACGAGGAAATAGATATAAAAACTAAATTGTATAAAAATACATACCTTATCAAAATCATACGTCAAGAACCATATCCAACATGGTTAAAAGTAGACTCTTTCAAGGAAGATGTTGGAGAGATAGTTGGAAATCTTAAATCATATTATCCAGATTTTGATGATGCAACAATAGAATCATTATTAGACGCAAAAATAAGAGAAGCAAAAGGCAAAAACAAACTTTATTTCTTAAAGAGATAAAAATGGAAGGAAAAAAACTTTCCGTGCACAATGTAGTTTGTTGTTATGAGCGTAAAACAATATATGAAGCAGTTAGTGAAAAAAGCCAATCAGATATAACTCTGAACTTGGAGAAAGGTGCAGATATTTCTGAATTTTATGAAAAAATTAAAAATGAGTTAAAATTAAAATATGGAGGCCCCACATCAACTAACTTAGCTGATGCATTTGAGGATAAATTAGCTACAATAAATCTTTTTAATTATGATCCTTGTGCAAAAGACAGCGGCTCAATCAGTATTGTGCTTAGCAAAAAAGCCAAGGAAAAAAATAAATCAGAAATTTTAACTAGTTACATTAATGGAGTTAATGAAATAATTATCACATGCGCTGAATATTGCGGAATCGAATTGGTGTGTGGCGAAGTTGAAATCAAAAGCGTGCATGAAGAAAGGAGCGCATTTAAAACACCAAAATTATTTTTCAGTTAAAACGAAATATGCGCATTTGGCTTAAAAATAAAAACCTTTAAAAACAAACCTATTTCTTTATTTGCCATGGATTATGATCTGGAGCTTGACAGGGCAATCGCCGAAATAAAAAAGCAGAAAGCAAAGCTAGTCTGCATTCAATTGCCAGACGGCCTGAAGCCGAGGGCAGATGAAATAAAGGAAGCAGTGGAGAAAAACATAAAGGCAAAGGCACTGATCTGGCTCAATTCCTGCTTCGGCGCCTGCGATGTTCCAGAGCATGTTGAAAAGCTGGGGGTTGATCTTCTCATACAGTGGGGGCATTCTAAGTTCAGATGAGCAGGCTCGATCTGACAAAAGGCAATATCCTGAAAACTCTTGTTTTTCTTGCCTGGCCTGCTTTTATCGGAGTGCTTCTCAATGCCTTTTACAATGTCGTAGATACGATATGGATTGGGAGATATAGCACTTTGGGAGTTGCTGCCACTTCAATGGTGTTTCCTGTTTTTTTCATAATAATCGCTTTAAGCGCAGGAATTTCAACAGGCACAGCATCTCTTGTAGCCCGCTATCTCGGTGCAAAGAAAAACAAGGAAGCAGACAATGCCGCTGAGCATTCTATTCTGATTTCGCTTTTTTTTGGAATTTTGATTACAGCAGCAGGCATAATTTCTGCTGTTCCTTTATTCAGGCTGCTCGGCGCAACACCGGAAATATTCAGCATGACGTTGGCTTATGCCAGGATAATTTTTTCCGGGTCTGTTTTTGCATTCCTATACATGACATTAAGCGCAGTATTAAGGGCAGAAGGCGATACAAAAACACCGACAAAAGTGCTGTTTTTTACAACCATGGTTAACTTTATTCTTGACCCATTCCTGATTTTTGGCATTGCCGGATTGCCTGAAATGGGCGTTGCCGGAGCTGCCATTGCTACAGTATTCGCGCAGTTTATAAGCTGCGTCATATTGCTTCGCCATATATTGAAAAAAAGAAGCGTTATAAGGCTTAACATTAGGGATTTTAAATTTGATTTCTCTATAATAAGGAAAACTCTTTCAATAGGCGTGCCAAGTTCGCTTTCCAACGTGTTTACATCCATAGGATTCATGTTTCTCATGAGAATCGTCAGCATTTATGGAACCTATGCAATAGCCGCCTATGGCATCGGCATCAGAATGGATGCAATAGCGATAATGCCCGCAATTGCCTTAACAACAGCTGTTCTGACAATGGTCGGCCAGAACATAGGCGCTAAAAAAATATACCGGGCGGAAAAAACAGCATGGGTTGCCGCTGTTCTAATAAGCATTTTCATGCTCTTTATCGGATTGTTGTTTTTTATAAATCCTGGAATCTGGATAAGGATATTTACAAGCGACCCTGAAATTATAAAAATCGGCTTTTGGTATTTCCGCATTATCTCGCTTTCCTACATATTCAAAGGATTTCAGTTTGTCATGAGCGGCGCATTTCAGGGCAGCGGCAAAGTAATTGCGCCTGCGATTGTAAATATCAGCGCATGGCTTGTATTTGCAGTCCCTCTTGCATACTTAATGGCGGTAAAGCTCGGCTTCGGCCTGATAGGCGTGTGGATCGCAATGTTAATGTCAGCAATATACGGCGGGCTGGCAAATATGTTTTTGTTCGCCAGAGGGCATTGGAAAAGGGCAAGTCTCTAGAATGGTTCTGTAATATATAAACCAATAATCAATTAAAAAGATTATTTTGTAATCTATTACACACTTAATTTTTCTGCAATGCATAAAACTAAAACTATTTATATGAGTTAGTCATTAATGTGCAACAGAATAAAAAAGGAGTTATAGCAAATGAACGCAATAATATATTTTTCAATATTGATCGTAAGCTTTTTAGGGCTGATAGCTGGCGCAGTAATCGCGAACATGGCGAAAGAAGAGCTGAAAGCAGGAAGAAGATATTTCTCATTGATGCAGGATTTTCTGGCTGTTTTGATTTTATTCTTTATATTTGAATTCTATGAATTAAATATATTTGTTATCGTGCCTGTTCTATTGGCTGTTTTTTTACTGCTTTTTTATTTTAAGAATTCCATGAAATACGCCGATATGGTGATCTACTCAATATTCGCCATAATCTTTTATTTGTCCTCAAAAAGCATTAATCTGTTCTCTTTGGAAGCGTCTTTGATCTTCCTTTATGGATTGCCGAGCGGATCTTTGATAACTAAAGAAAGAGTAAAAAACATTCTGAAAATGGCAGTTTTTATTTTGATAGCAGGTGTTTTGTTTTTTATTTAACAGTAGTAACAAATAGAAAGATTTATAAAGGATTACGTATTGCCATAAACGAATAGTTAAAATGGAGAATGAACCAACTTTAGAGGACTTATTGAATGTATTGAAAACATCAGGTTACCCTGAAAGATTGTGTAACGCTGTAGAAAAAATAAAGGATGCTGCCAAGAGTATAGAAAAAACAATACTAGATGGGGCGGAGTTTGATGTTAAGGAAGTGTGCAACAAAGTTTGTTCAGTTTTTATACAATATTGTTCTGAAGCTAAGGAATTTTCACTCTACGAAACTTCTAT
Source organism: Candidatus Woesearchaeota archaeon (assembly GCA_016180285.1). Lineage (NCBI taxonomy): Archaea > Nanobdellati > Candidatus Woesearchaeota > Candidatus Woesearchaeota archaeon. The sequence continues at coordinate 23,232 of JACPBO010000005.1, read as the reverse complement.
TCTTGAGTGGAGCATGAATGAGCTGAAAAAAATCGGTACGGATGCTATGAAGCAAAGAAAATTGTTTGAGTTTTATGAAACGACTTCTAATCAGCCAGATTATACAATGTGGAGCATGCCTGAAAAACCAAATGCGAAGGTGTTTATAAAAGAAGGAGATGAATTTTATATGCGAACAATGGAATTTCCTAATTTAAAGATGGGACAATATGACGAAATTGACTTTATAGATATTGATTGTGAAGCCGTAATAACGGAGAGCAAAAGAGAGCCTTGGAAAAAGAATTATAAGAGGCTTGCAGATATAATACAAGAAGAAGCCAAAGCTTATTCTGTGATGTTAGTGCGATATTCTAAGGCAGTTTCTGATAATGAAATTAGGCATATGGCAAGCATTTTTCTTGCAAGGTTTGCTCTTCATAAAAGAGACCAGCAAAAAAATGCTTAAATCATAATTCGTTAAGTAAGGATCACCGCAACAACAATCCCAATAGCAATCCCCGCCAACACGTCCCATAAATTATGCCCGACTTTCTCGTCAAGTTTTTTTGCTTTGTTCAGCTTATTCAATATTTCAGCATGCCTTCCGACTTCTCTTCTGACTCCAACTGCATCTCGTAATACAATAATCAAAAATGCAAGAGAAACCGCAAAAAGGACTGAAACGCCCTGCAATAAATATATTGCTGCTGTGATTGCAGAAACAAATGCAGCATGCGCGCTGGGCATTCCTCCCAATCCGATGAAAAATTCCGGCTTAAACTTCTTCTCCTTAACAGAAGCAATAATTACTTTGATTAACTGAGCTATAAACCAAGCAGCAATTCCTGTAATAATTATCTTAACAGCATTCGCATCAATCATAAGCGCATATTAGCACTAAATATTTATAAACCTTGCCATTATTCTGGATGCATGATAACAATCTTAGACTGCTATACAGATGAGCCTTCTGGCCTGGGAGTTCCGCCTTATTTGGGAACTTATCCAAGGTATATTGCAGGCCATTTTATTTCAAACAATACTGGTTCTGATCTGGCCTATATAACGATAGACGATCTAAGATTTTTTAAATATTACAGTTTGGATGAAAAGAAAAAAGAAATCAGCAGAAAAACAAACATTAAAATTTATAATTTGACAAAAAACCATGCTAACATTAAAAATATCCTGGAAAATACAGTGAAATTAATAATAATCCTTGGCGTCCACACGCCAGGGAAATATCTCTCTGCATTGCCGGGAACTTTAAAAGAAGTTTCAGGTCTAATCAGAGATTACAGCTTTGAAAAAATCCTCACAGGACCGGCAGTTTTCGGCACTCAGCTGGAAGGCGGAAAATTCTCTGAAAAAACAGATTTAAAAATTTTCAGCAAAATAGAGCCATTCAACTTCAAATATGATGAAATAAAGGAATATGCAGTTAAAGGAGCAGAAATAATAAAGCAGATTCCTGATTTAAGAGTCATTGAAATCGAAACATCGCATGGCTGCCCGAGAAAAAAGGGCTGCTCGTTCTGCACAGAGCCTATAAAACACACCTTAGAATTCAGAAACAAGGAAGACATTATAACAGAGATTGGGGCATTTTACGATTTAGGATGCAGGTATTTCAGGATAGGGAAGCAAAGCTGCTTTTACAGCTATCCTTATGCAATTGAGCTGCTTAAAGAAATAAGGGAAAAATTCCCGAAAATTGAAGTTTTGCATATTGATAATGTAAATCCTGTTATGGCATTATCAAAAAAAGGCGGGGAAATAACAAATGCAATAGCGAGATACTGCACAGCAGGCAATGTAGCGGCTTTTGGAGTCGAAAGCTTTGATCCAGTTGTTTACGAGGAAAACTGCCTTAACTGCGCAGCAGAGCAGGCATTGGAAGCAATAAGGATCCTGAATAAATACGGCTCTGAAAAAGGCGATAATGGAATGCCCAAATTTCTGCCCGGAATAAATTTATTATTCGGATTGAAAGGCGAGTCAAAAGAAACGCATGAAAAGAATATGTTTTACCTTAAAAAAATATTGAATGAAGGATTGCTGCTGAGGAGGATCAACATAAGGCAGGCTGCAATATTTGAAGGAACTGACTTATACGATACAGCGAAAAACAAATTCATGAAAAAGAACAAAAAATATTACTGGAAATGGCGCAATGAGATAAGGCAGACTATTGATTTTCCAATGCTGCAGAAGCTAGTGCCCATAGGAACAATCTTAAAGGATGTAAGAGCAGAAGTCTATGACGGCAATACAACATTTGCAAGGCAAATTGGAACTTATCCTCTTATTGTAGGAATAAAAGGGAGATTTGAATTAAACAAATTCTATACTGTGAAAATAACCGGCCATATGCTCAGAAGCGTTGTTGGGGAGATTGTTGGATAAACACCTTTGGCTTTTATGCTGAAACCATAAGTGGCTTTTTCTGCCTGTCAATTTCCTTATCAGAAGCAACTTTCATAACACGATCATACAATTCAAGAAGCGACTTTACAAATTCATTGTTTAGGTTTAACCTGTAAAGCTGCATATTGCCGAATTTCCTTGCAGCAACTATTATTTTGTTTTTTAACAGCTCATCCATCATCCTGTAAAATGTGGCTCTTCCTATTCCGGCCTGCTCTGCGATGTCGGATATGCTGTATTCCAATCCCCTGCCCGTTATTAGCATATCCAGTACTTTGATCTTTGGCGAATCTCCAAGGAACTTTACAAATAGTGTTGTTTCCATGCGATATTGGTAATAACAGCGCGTATATAAATGTTTCGTTTTGAAACAGCACTGTATCATAATTATGCACAATATTAATAAGCAAGCTCAAAGGCATACGGCCATGGAAAAAAGGGAACTGCAGAAATTCTTTATCAGAAAATTAAGGAATTTTTCTCCTCCAAAATGGGGCGCATCACATACCGAAGAAAGAAATTTGTTCAAAGGCATGCCAAAACATCTTATTGGGAGAAAAGAAGTTAAAGATGCATTGGAAGAGCTGTACAAGGCAGGCTTTATAAACAGGTATAAGAAAACACATGAACTTCATGTCTCCCTTAATATTGGCAAAAAGAAAGAAATAGAAGAGTTCTTGGAATGTTGAAGATAGCAGGTGTTATTCCCTACACACATCAAAAAACGAAATGTTTATATATGTCATAGTATAAAATAGTTAAAAATAGTAAAATACCATAAAATAAAGTTTAAAATAGTAAAATATAGCTAAACTATGACAACTGAGCAAGAGCCGTTGAGCTTTATAAAAAGAGTAGCCAAATCCGGGAGAGGATTTCTTATCTGGATTCCTAAAGATGTTTCTGATTATATTTCGCTTAAGGAAGATGATACTGTGGAGATAAAGATAAGGAAGCTGAAAAAATGATTAACAAAAAATATGTCAAAAACTACATAGTTTTCATAGCAAGCCTTCTGATCTTCCTTATTCTCACCCTTCCGTTCTACACCGCAAATGTATTTGCAACCGGAATAGCTGTAAATTCAATTTACGGCAGCAATGGAGTTCAGGGCTATAGGAAAGCAACAGACTCGACAAATGTTGATGTTGATGCGCAGATTGACGGCGACAGCTCCATAGTCCCATCTCAGGTTACATTCGGAGTTGGCGATGTTTTCAGCAGCTGCAGAAACATGGGGGCTTCTTTCAACTGCTCTTATCGATCTACGAGTTTTACAGTAGATGCCAAAAGCTACAGCTATACAATTCATTTATATAATGACACTGGAACCGAAGTTATAACTGCTGCAACAACAATAACTATTGACAATATTGCGCCAACAGCAGCTGTTGATGTCCTGCAGAACGGAACAAATGCAAATTCAAACATCAGCATAACTTATTCTGCTGCCGATACAGCATGCGCAGATTCAAGCTGCACAGGAAAATGCTCCGGGATAAAGGAGATAAAGCTGTACAAGTATGATGCAGCAAATCTTATTGAAACAATCCCAATTAACACGAAAGAGTGCAGCAATGGAGCAGCAATCTCAAGATCAGCATCCTTGTTTAATTATGGCAATGGATCAACTCAGGCATGTGTTGTTGCTTATGACAATATTGGCCAGGCATCTTCTCTCATTTGCGATGGATTTATAGTTGACAGCTCTGCTCCTGCAATAAGCTCTTTGCAGATACTAAGCAATGGAAAAGCTGTAACTTATGTCGGCAAAAATGGCATAACAGCAGATGTTTCAGTGCAGATAACTGACAGTGGAACTGGATTAAATGCCAATAGTGTAAGAGCAGGCTTTTCACAGCTTAATCCAAGCTATGCATCAATTGTTTATGCAGCTGCAACAACAGGCGGAGGCTGCGCTTTATCTTCTGGAATTAATTATTGCACATGGAAGAGCATAAATATAAATGCAACATCTGGAGTTTCAATAAATTTTTATGCTGATGACAATAGCGGCAACAACGGAAGCGCAGCATTGGCTTATTCTTTTTCAGCAGACACTTCATCTCCTCAAGTTACTTATATTGGGACTAATCACAGTTATGGCAATATAAGTTATGCATCTGGCCTGCACAAAGAAACAGTTAAAGCAACAATAACAGAAAGCGGCTCTGGCCTGGAAAAAGAAAATGTAAAGCTGAATTTCCAGGATATTGGCGGAGCGACTTCTGTTGCTGCAACAAACTGCTCATCATCCTCTTCAACGTATACTTGCGCATGGGATGATATTGATTTTTCAGCTGCTGATGATTCAGCGGAGAAGAAGCTCTGGGTTGACAGCATAAAAGACAATACCGGAACTAGCGCAGAGGGCATAACCTATGGCAAAGTAAAGATTGATAAAACTGCTCCTGTTATTTCAAATGTTTACAATATAAGCTCATCCGGAATCTGCGCAACAAGCAATGATGCGCTTGCATTTTATGCAGCTGTTTCGGATAATTCAGGCATTGCGCCTTCTTTTACAGTCAATGCCTCTCCAATAAGCTCATTAGGCGATGTAATTGGAAGCTGCGTTAATATAAGCAGCAGCACATGGAACTGCTCTGCAATCATTCAAAGCCTGTACTCAACTGCAATTGAAACAACTGTAAATGTTTATGCAAAAGATTTTGCCGGCAATGATGCTTCAGCAGCTGCACATGTTACAATATGCCAGCTTACAGATACAACTTCTCCTCCTGAATTAGTCAGCTCTTCTGTTGGAGCTTTAATTCCATCTGTTGGCATAGACAGAAGAATTGTTTCGCAGACTTATGCAACTGTATTTGTTCCTGTTACATTAACATTGCAGCAGAATGCCGAGATCATTTCAATGGACGTGGATGCTGGAAACTGCACTTCTGACTATCTTGGCGCAGCTCCTTATGTAATGAATGAGTTCTCCACAGAGCCTTATGTTGTGTTTAAGATCTCAGGCGATCTGAGCGATGTTGATTCTCCAATAAGCATAGACTGCAAACTGAATCTTAACATGAGGAACGGCAATCTGATCTATGCACAGCCTGAAGTTGAAAGCTTTTCAGTTTCGATCCCCTTGTATAATAATGCGCTTGGAACAGTTGATGAGAGCGTGCAGGATAAGGTTGACAGCATCAACAGTGAAATCAGCGATCTGGAAAAAGACATCAGCAAATGGGAGACATGGACTAAGTGGCTCGGGATCATATATGGCATTGCAGGAATGCTGCAGAGAATTGATCAGTTATTGCAGGCGATTAAATCAATTGTGTGGGGGATTTTGGCTGCTCTTTGGTGGGCTCTTGAATGGTGTGGACCGTGTTTGGTGTCCCTCGCCAAAGTTTGGATGGCCGTCTGCACACCCATTAGTGTTTATCATGGGTTCATACAAGTCATATGGCCAACTGGCTTTAGTTTTGTTAACCCTTTTGCCATGACATTCAAAATAATAGGAATGCTCTACACTTGCAAATTGTGCGACTTCGGCACATGGTCGAATATCGGATTACAAGCAGCATTGGGAGCTGTACGTGATAAGACGACCGACTTAAGTTATGAGGACACTGAACAGTATAAAGCGGTGTCTGACTTGTTGGAAAAGGGTCCTTATGGTGACCTTAAATTTGACTTCGATAAACCTATTAGCGTGACTAGTAGTGCGGGTGGTGAAGCGAGCTTAAATATGCCTAATAATGATGCAAAAGTATTACAGCAGGATACTTCTAATGCAATGGCGGCTGTAGCCGATATATCAAAAATAACAGGCAGAGGAGTTGCGAGTAGTACAACAGAGAAATTGAAGGCATGGGGGGAAGCAGGCGATAGTGCTAGAATCGACTACCCTATTGAAACAGACCAATGGCTTTTCGATCCATACAAAAGCATTCATTATGCTCAGGCTTGCTTGTGCATGCCAGGCTATGTCTACAATCTTAAGAAAGACAGGCAGATCAAGTGCATGTACAGAAGCTGCATTGAGGATGCTGCTGCGCAAGGATTGCCAACAACAAACTGCGAATTGGCGTATTCAGAAAGAGAATGTTTGTATGTTGAAAGCGCGTCATACAAACTGCATGGAATTGCAGGAGAATTTTTCAAGAACTTGCTGGATTTGATATGGAACAATCTGCCATACATGATTTTAGGCATTGCGCATTTCCTAGCGTGCCGTGGGATTGAGTTCAAATGCAATCCTGTAGTACCAACTGATGCTGATAGTGTATTGTGTGGCATAAGCGGCGTTGCCTTGGCAATATTAGACTGGGAGGATATATCGGACTCGCCTTTCAATTTCAATGACTATAATCCAGACCTTGGAGGGACGGATTATTGCAGCAGTTAATAATAAGCATCAACCAAAATAAAAAACAAAAAAGAAAATGAAAAAAACAATCCTTGCAGCATTGGCCGTGATTCTTTTATTAATTGCAATGCCCATGACATTCTCCACTTACGAGATTCCAAACTGGTATGCTGTTGAGGGCTGGGAGGTTGAAACATGCTCCAAATGGGGCGGAACAGCTGAGGCTCAGACAGGCTCAGCAACATCAGAAATTTACTTGTCGCAGCTGACAGTAGCATTGCAGGCGGAAAAAACAGCATTTCCTGACAACACGACTTTATATGAAGTTTCTTACTACATCCAGCCAATGACGAACAATGTGGAATTTTCTGTGTGGCTTAAAAACACACTAACAGGAGATAAAAATAACATAACGCAAACAGCAAGTGCATCTCCGCTAACAGGTGCATCAGGTTTTAATGCATTTTATTCAAATATTAGTTATGATGTTATCCAGCTTGGCTATATTGAATCTCCAGATTCACTAATGCAGATAATAAACGTTTCAATTATATCAACACAACCTCCAATCACTCCACAAATATGCACAGATTCTGATGGTGGAAAGAATTATTATACGTTTGGGAATGCTACAGGAGTTGATTACACCGGCGGGGTGAATACAATAAACGATGGATGTATTATCGGAGGGCTTAATGATGGCTGGCTAAGAGAAGCAGTTTGTGAAGGCAATGTCGCTACATGGTCTGATTATAATTGTTCAAATGGCTGCTCTAACGGCGCTTGCATAAATGCAACTCCAACATTAACATGTTCAGATGGTACTTCATATTCTCAATGTTCATCTACACAACCAACATATTGTGAAAATGGAAATTTAATCAACAAATGCTCAAGCTGCAGTTGTCCTTCTGGTCAGAGCTGTCAAGCAGACGAAAGCTGCATAAGTCCTACTCAAACCTGCACAGATGGGACTTCATATAATCAGTGTTCTGTGACAAAGCCTTTATTTTGCAATAATGGAAATCTGGCTAATAAATGCTCTATTTGCGTATGTCCATCTGGCCAAACTTGTCAAAATGATGAAAGTTGTGTTGGAGCTGATACTGAGCCACCAGCAATTACAGACATACAAATAAGTTCTGCTTCAGGATTGGCTGGTACGATATTTACAATAACAGCTAAAGTGGCTGATTCATCAGGGGTTAGTTTAGTAAATGCTTATATTCAAAACCCAGATGAAACAAATATCGCTACTGTCAGCCTCTACGATGATGGAACTCATGGAGAGGGTACAGCTAATGATGGCATATATGGAAATATTTGGGACTCAACAGGCGCAGCAGAGGTACAATATTATATTGATATAACTGCGCAGGACAAGGCAAGCAACAATGCAGAGGCGGATAATGCAGCCAGCGTTAATGTTCTAGCCGCCAGTCTCTGCAAAACAGTAGTTGAAAATGGCGACCATGAAAGCAAGATAGATGTTGTTTTTCTAGCGAATGGCTATTCGGAAGAGCAACTTTTGACCTTTGCATCAACGGATGTACCATCTAACTCGGAAACAATTCTTTTCTATGAGCCTTTTAGCCAGAATAGACAAAAGTTCAATATTTACTATGTGGATAAAGCCTATGATACATCTTGCTATGATTTTGGGAATGCGGACTGTGAGAATGACGCATTTGAATTAGCTTCTCTGTGCCCGTTTTATGACCAAATTATAGTTCTGACAAATTATCCTCATAGATCCTGGGCACAGTATAGCGGGTTAGCAATATCGCAAGCAGATGGCCCAAAAACTACAACCCATGAATTTGGGCATTCATTTGGCGGCTTGGCTGATGAATATAGCGAAGAGGGAAGAGCATCTGCCAAAGATCGCCCGAACTGCGATATTGCAGGCTGCCCCAAGTGGTGCGATGGTGCAGGCGCCAATTGCATAGCAGGAGCAGGCTGCTATAAGGGGTGCACTATTTACGAGGATTATAGGTCTTCAGAGAACAGCCTAATGAACAGCGAATATACTGCTAATGAATTTAATGTTGTTTCAATCAATCACATGAACAAAATATTTAAGTGCTGCTATCCCTCAAGCCAGGAAGAATATGCCTCAGTTGATTGTGCAGGATGGAATGTTGATAATTCTCTACGCTATAGCGGTTGTCTTCCAATCGAGCAGACCTATCTCTTCGAATTAGAAGATTTGTCCGAAGTCGGTTTTGATATAACAACAAATGCGGGTCAAGCAGGCGGGATAACGACAATGAATGACCAGGAGATTTACTATTACTATACTTTTACTCCAGAGGTTAGCATCGATGTGAGACATGGGGAGTTGGCAAAGGACGGCTATGAATACGAGGTATCCCGCTGGAATTCAAAGTATATAATGGGCAGAGATGAATATGGTGATAATTCTCTTAGAGTAAACTATGAATCTGGCGTCTCATATAGGGGTGAATTATATATTCTAAAATCCCAGACTTATATACACTTCTATTATTCAGGAACGGATGAGGAGAAAATAAAGAAATTGGCTGAAATTGGTGTAGTGAGAGTGCAATAAAAGGTGAAAAAATGGAAACTAAAACAAAGGCATTGATGATTTTTCTAATGCTTGTCTTATTACAGCTTGGCATAGTTCTTGCATTGCCTGCGAGTGCAAGCGATAGATACTATGAGCTGAAGTTGCATTACGACAAGGGGAAACTCTCGCTTAATGGCGTTTCTGTAAGGCCAGGCGGATTCAGTGCAATCGAGCCCGGAATCGGCTATAAGGCAGAACTTCTTTCTTTTGAAGGCAAACCATTATCTGTAATTCGGTTTGAGATTCCGCTGGAAATTGTAAGTGATGAAGTGGACTTGAATACCAGCGAAATTATAAGCGGCACAATCACGCGCGAAATTGTTGATTTTATTGTAAGAATGAAATATGCAACCAATGGCAAAGTCGTCAATATATATAATCCAAAAAATGAAAGGGAGCTTTCAATTGATGTTGGCTATTTCGCCAAGGTTTGCGGCGATGGAACATGCCAGGCGCATGAGCGCTATGAAAGCTGCCCACAAGACTGTAAGGACGTTTTAAAACCAGAGTTAGAAAAGAAAAAGTTTAATTGGTACCTTGTTGCATTGATTATTTTAGGAATAATTATTGCCATATTTTTAATATATAAATTAATGCATAGACAAAGAAGATAACGAATATGAGGAAAAATGCTAAAAAAATTAAAAAAGAGATTTGAGAAGACTGTTTTTGCAGAGAGCTTTAAAAATCCAAAAACATTATTCTATAACATTCTGATCGATATAGCCCTGATCATAGTCATACTTTTGCTTTTGAAGCTCCTCTCTGTTGTTTTAAGCAATGAGCTCTCTTTATCAGGCATCATAAACCCTACGCTTGAAAAAATCCTTTCTTATGCTTCAGGCATGAACAAGGACGTTTCCTTCACAGACTTAGATCTGTTTAATATACAATTTATTGTAAAGTTATTTTTTAAGGCGCTGGCAACATCGTTTTTATTTTTCATAATTCTTGTGCTTGCAGTTTCAGCATTCAAATCTATTCAGTGGAGCAAGATATTAAAGCAAAAACTAAACAGGGCATTTTTTATAAAATTTTTATCATTAGACTTAATCTGGCATCTGCTTTGGCTGGTTCTGATCATTATTACAGCATTCATATTCAAGATCATGATTTCAGCGTATTTGATTATCATTGAACTTCTTTTATTCTTGTATTTCACAGCAATACTTCATTCAATTTTCAGCAAAGATAAAAAGATATTTGGAATGATGAAAGAAGCTGTTAAGATTGGCATTTCAAAATTTTATTATTTCCTTTTGCCTTTAGCAATTATAATTATCCTCCCCATAATTTTATTGAATCTTTTCAGCTTTTTATATTCAACCAGCAGATGGAATTTCCTGATCATTATTGCAATTTTAATCATCCTGTTTTATCTCTCATGGAGCAGAATATACTTTTCACTAATCGCAAGAAAGGCGGCATTAAAATGCTGAACAAAAAAGCCCAGATCACAGCATTTATAATAGTCGGGCTCATATTAGTTATTGCAGCAGGAGTTTTAATCTATATCATATCCACGCAGGCTAAAGCCCCATCTCAAGTTCAGGCTGAGAGGGTAATTGAAAAAGTCCCTGTTGAGATGCAGCCAATAAAAGAATATGTTGAAGCATGCATTGACAAGACCGCAGCAGAAGCATTAACCAAGCTGGGGCAGCATGGCGGCTATATTGACCCATCTGATTCAACTTTAAGCGGCGTAGCTCTTGACTTGGATAAGTCGATGTCTGATCCAACAAGCTCAGATGCTGTCAGCTTGTCACCCAATTCCCTAAACCCGGTTCCATACTGGTGGTATTTGGCAACTGATAATAAATGCGTTAACTGCACTGTTTCGTCACTTGCGCCTTCTCTGGATAATGTAGCTTTGCAGTTGAGCAACTACATCAACAGGAATTTAAACTCCTGCCTGCAGGATTTCGATGTCTTCAAAAAACAAGGCTTTAGCTTTAATTTAAAAAGCATGAAAACAGAGACAACAATAGCAAGAGACAATCTTGTTGTTTATGTGGAGTATCCGATGGAGATTGCAAAAGACAACATAACAAGGCAGGTAAAGCAGTTCCAGACTAAAATGGATATTGACCTCAGAAAGATATTTACAATTGCAGCTTCTCTGGCAATAAATGAGGCGAATAACCAGAGCCTTGAAAATATTTTAAAGATTTTAATAAGCTCGTATTCGGGAGCTGACTTCAACAAGCTGCCTCCAATATTTTGGAGAGATGATAAATCCTACACAATAACTTGGGATTTCAGCTCGGTAAAAAATAAAATCCAGCAGTATGTTTTGCCATATGCAAACCTGATCAGGGTGAACGGGACAGCAAATGCAACATTGATAACGAGCCCTGGCGAACAGGGCCTTTACAATGCGCTCTTGCTCGATGCATTCAAACAAAAATACCCGAACATCAGCGTTGATTATTCATATTTAAACTGGAACTATTATTTTGACATTAATCCGCAGCCATTAAAGCCCGTAGTGGACAAGCAAAGCTTTCCAATTACAGGCACAACGCAGACAAATACTTATGAATTTTTCTATGACATTTCCTATCCCGTTGTTGTCACGATATTTGACAAAAATGCTCTAAGAAACAAAGGATACAGGTTTATGTTTGCATTGGAAGGCAATTTAAGGGACAACAAGGATTTATTGGAATGGCATCTTGGCAAGGGCACAATTGGAATTTACGATTATAATCTGGTTGAATATGGCATAAAAGCAGATAAAAGCTCAACTTATGAAGTATTTGACCAAAGCACAAATACAACGCGCACTGTAACAGCACGTAACGTGACGAGAACATTGTTTTGCAATGAAAATCAAAGAATAAGCGGCGAGGTAAAAATAATTGCTTATAACAGTTCATCGTACAAGACATTAGAAGGCGTTTCTATAACATTTGGCTGCGGAACTTATTCAGCATGCCCGTTTGATTCAACGCAGCGCAATCTGACAACGAATAAATCCTCTTGGGCAAGAAAATTACCAGTATGTGATGGCGGCTACTTATTGTTGGAGAAAGATGGCTTTATACCGAAAGCAGTTTTACTGACAACCCTCCCGAATAAAGGGGCCAACATAACAGTTGAAATGGATGAATTCAAATCCTTCAATGTAGAAGTCAAGAAAAAGCTCATAGATGCAACTGGAATCGGCCAGGCTCAATCGCTCAGCTCAGATGAGCTTCTGATCCTGAATATAAACAAGGTAAAGCAGGATGTCTTTGACCAGGAATTACAACAAGTTGTGATAGTTGATTACAGCAATGCAACAGTTACAACAGACACGCAGCAGATAAGGCTTGTTCCGGGAAAATATGAAGTTACAGCAACATATCTTGACAAAAAAGGTTTTATCATACCTAAAGACTGCAAGCACATCTGTGAAGGCTGGCATTGTTGGATAGTTGATGAATATGTGCCAGACAGGGATATCAATGTAACGCCTGCTCCATTAGGGGGATTGTACATCAACAATAACACAGGCAGCTGGTATATTGGATCATGGAATCTCTACAACAAGGAAAACCTTGAAATGTACATCATAACAGTTCCAAAGCCGCCATGTGTTGATGAAATGGAGGTATTGGGCAAGATAGAAGAATATTCAAAGACATACAGATCAGCTATTGAGCCGAAGTTTTCTTAACGTAATGTGCTTAAAAACCATAACATTTAAATATTCATACATATTATCACATAAAATAAATAAGTACACTAGGAGGGAAACATGGTAAATGTAACATTATCGGTGCCGCTGGAATTGAAGCAGAAAATGGACTTATTTGCAGAAATAAACTGGAGTGCTGTTGCCAGAGAGGCCTTTGATGAAAAAATCAATGATTTGGAGTTTATTAAAAAGTTTAAAGCAAAAAGCACAATTACAGAAGAAGATGCCCTGAAATGGGGCGGGGAACTTAATAGAAATCTTGCAAAGAGAAGGCACCCCAACTAAGATGGATTTAGTAATTGATGCAAACATCTTATTTTCTGTTTTGATTAAGAAAGGAAAAACAGAAGAGATTATATTTGAAGAAGATTTGCATCTTTTTGCACCTGAGTTCATATTTGAAGAATTCGATAAGTATAAAGAAGCAATATCTGAGAAAACTGAGAGAACAAATGAAGATTTCGATGAATTGATGGATATACTGAAAAAGAAAATAAAGACAGTTCCGAATGAGGAAACAGCAAAATATATCACTGAAGCCGAAAAGATCAGCCCAGATAAAAATGTCAGAATTTTCCATCCAGTCTTTGACTGGTGGCAGAAAGCCAACCTTTTTTGTATGTGGAAAATTCTGAGCATGCTCAAAAACCACCTCCACCTGATGCGATGGAACGTAACTACATGCCACCCATCTATGATGGGTGGTTTTTGACAAGATGCAGATTATTTTGCTTTGGCTTTAAAATTAAAATGCCCTATTTGAAGCAAAGATAAAATGTTAAAAGAAAAACAAATGAAAGTAATCATTTATTCTACCGAAGATCTTGTTAAAATGTTCGGCTCTCTCGAATCTTAACCGCCCTCAATCATCGTTTTTATCTCGTCCTTTGTTTTTCCTTCAGCAACTGCATTTCTTATTGTGTTCAGAACATTATTATAAGAAGGAGTCAGCTCGTCGTTCAATGTTGTTGCAATCTGCTCATTAGTTTTGCCTTCGTTAACATAATCTATGATCCTGTCAAGCTTGCTTTTAGAAGCAGTTATTGTTATATTATACATCTCCGCAACCTCGCTTGTCCTGTTTTCTGCGATAAGCTGCTGCGTCAGCTCCAGCTTCTTCAAAGTTTCACAGCTGTTTTTATAATAAGAATCAGTTATATCGCCGCACATGCTGTAGTCGCCTATTAAAATAAATGTAACATAGCAGGAATCCTTTGAAAACACTTTAGCTATTTTTCTGCAATAAACGCTGCTGTTGGCTGTTTCAGCAACTGCTTTATAGCAGTCATCAATGTCCCTTGAATCCTCTAATTTTATGCAGTTGTCTGCAGCATCATCAGGGCTTCTTTTTGCCATCTCTTTTATTTTCTCGATTGTAATGCCTGGTGTTGGCTTGGGTGTCGGCGTTGCTGGCGGCTGTGTTGTCGGAGTGGTTGTAGGCAATGTAGTTGGCTTAGTTGGAGGAATTATCGGGGTAGTTGTCTGCGTTGTTGTGGTTGGCTGAGTTGTCGGTATAGTTGGCTGCGTTGGCGGAATATAGCCAGGCTGCTCGGAAATAGGCTTTTTTTCAAGCGTTGTTATTAAAAAATAGGCTGCAAGCCCGATTACAATAAGAACAGATATTATGATCAGCAGCGGCATGAAATTCGCCTTTCTGCTGGCTGCCTGGTCAATCGCCTCGTTTACAGAATTTATATTATAGCCGTAATTAAGAAGGTAGCTTTTAACCTGATCTGCTGTGTACCCTCTTTTCAGCTGCTCTTTTATGTATTTTACAAGCTTTGCATCAGCCATTGGTTTTATTTTAGTGTTTGGATATTTAAACGTTTTTGTTTAAACCGGTTTTTATACCAATAACTATTTATACAAATTGATTATTTTAATTAGCATGCTGGACAAAGTAATGAGCTACGTAAATAAGTCATTCGAGCAATGTGTTACTAGTAAGAGTGTTAAGCATTTTGAGAATGCTGTTTATTGGGTTAAAAAACTAAAGCCTGATGCTGATGAAGCAGTTCTTATAGCTGCGTATTCGCATGACATTCAAAGAGCATTTAGAAAAACCAATACATCGGAAACTTTCAAGATCCTGGATTTTAATAATCCTGCTTTGTTGGAAGAGCACCAAGAAGAAGGAGCTAGATTAATTTCTGATTTTCTTAAAAAAGAGGGTTATGATGAAAAAAATATCCAAAGAGTTTATAATATGGTGAGGCACCATGAAGAGGGCGGGGATGAAGAATCCAATTTAATCAAGGATGCAGATAGTATAAGTTATTTTGAAACTAATTCGTTTCGCCACATTAAGCATGATGCTCCAATTCTTGGAAAAGAAAAAGTTAGAGGTAAAATAGAGTGGATGTATAACAGAATAAGCTCTAAGAAGGCAAGAAAAATTGCAGAGCCCATGTATAAAAAGGCATTAAAATTACTAGAATCATGCTAATTAATTATTGCCCACCCTAAATCATGATGATTCCTTAGCCTAAAACAAATATTTATTTTAAAATAAACCCGCATTTAAGGCACACATGGGCTTTCTTAACTTCAACATATTCTGTATTTATTCCGTACTCTATCTTAACCATGCACTTCGGGCACTTCGGCTCTAGATGCTCCACGCTATTAAAGAAATTGAATTCCAGCCCCATCAATTTAACTCTGTAGTAAAATACATATATAAAACTTTCGGAAAACAGCTTATTCAAAACAATACTTTTTTAAACGTGCCTTCATTTTCCAAGGAAGAAGTATGATGAATAAAAATTTACTTGAAGAGCTGGCAAAGTCTCATTTTGAGCAAAAAAGCCAGGATCATCTTCTTAAAACAGTTTATTCTAAAATTAATGATGAAAACCTGTTTGAATTTTTTACTATTGACAACCTTCTTGTGCAAAAGGGCGTGGCAAGAAAAATAAACGAGCAGATACAAAACCAGCAATTTATTGAAAAGATAATTGCTGGCCTTTCTGGAGAACCAGAAATAAGGCAAAAGATACTTACTGCTCTTTCTTACGCAAATAACCCGAAAAATGGTGTTTTGCTCCCACATATTAAAAATAATTTAGAGCATGAAGATGCAGAGGTGAGAAAAGCAGCAACAAAGGCCATATCTTATAAATACCCCGATCATGTAGCTGAAGTTCTCCCCCTATTAAAGACACCAGACGCCCAGCAAATTGCTAAAACCCTTTGCTATTCGAGAAACACAGAGCTCATTTGGCCATTATTAGATTTTTATGGCTTTCCTGAAAAAACAATTATTCCATCTTGGATTGGATTTTTGCTTAATCCCGTGTGGCTTGCGCAGAACTATGGTAAAAATCCTGAAGCTGTATCAGAGCTCATATTTAGATTCGGTTACTCTACTTGCGATGTTTATCCGGAAGCACTAGACTTGCTCAATAACGGTTTTATGTTTGTATCGCAGGAAATGGCAAAATCGCCAAAGCCTGAAATATGGAAGATAAAGCTTAATGAAATTTTAAGGCAGCTCTTGCCAGATTCTTTTGAAATGCAAAGTAGGGCTTCGATAAATCTTGAAGACCCTATTGATCTTTCCATCTTCACAGCAGCGGTAAGAGAAAGCGATATCATAAACCTTGAGGTGAAGAAGGAGCAAGATCCATTTGATTACCGTACAAAAGAACTTTTAACAGGGGTTGTTGTTTCACATGCTCCTTATGGGTATTTCAAGAACTTTATAATCAACAAGGGCATGGAGCTCGGAAATGAATTAAATGTGAAAAAGAAGGATTTGGGCTCTTTTTTAGTCGAGTATGCGAAAGTAATGCTTCAATTTAATTTTGAAGAGGCTTTTGCTGAAGAAGATATTATATTGCGCTCAAAATGGCTTGCCCTCTCAAAGCTGCCTGAAGCCTCTGCTAAATCCTATTCTCTACACCCCAAATCATGGCCAATAAAAGACGAAGACAAAGATAATTTTCCTTTAGCAAGATTTGCAGTTATCAAAGAATTTGAATTGCCAAAGCAGGACAAAAGGCTGTCAGTTGGTGCAAAGGGCGCGGTAAATCTTGCGTACTACCTTGGCATAAGCGGATTGGAAGACAGACTTGCTGAGATTGAAGCCCTTTATTCAAAATTTCTTCTGCCTGTTGGCTGCGAAATTCAAGTTCCGAAGCCCAAGCCGGAGATAAACACGAGTTTTGCCTGGAAACAGGCTTTGCGTTATTTCGGAATTAATTCTCCAAGAAGGCCAGAGTACATGGAAACAGTAGAAGCAGCTTTCAGGCCATCAAAAACATTCCATAGTCAAATCCTGGGAATTGCATTCCTGTATAAAATGGGGCTCTTTAACACAGAACAGGACATGGCATATCATATATCCATACAAGGCGAACTTGGAGAGGATGTAAGATATATTGTATTTCCTCACCGGATTATCACTAAATCAAGAATAAAAATAGAAGAAAAGAACCTAAGGCTTAAAAGAATGGCGCGCCTGATGAGCAAGGGCTACGTAAACCTCAATAATGATGCAGAGCCTTGTTGTCCTTCGGAGGAAAAACCAGAATATAGAACAGAGATGCGCGTTTATAGCTGCTGCACAGATAATGTTGATGGAAAAATAAAATTAAGGACATCTTTTATTGACAATATTATTGATACCCAGATTCTTTCATCAGCGCTTAAATCAGAATTGCCTGAATTTCAGGAACTATGGAGATCATATAAAGAGGAAATAGAAAAGTATGCTGAAAGCCTGCCGCATGAATTTTCAGAATTGCTCCATTCTAACTGGTACGAATCAACCGGCGACCCAAGAGACGGCAAGCTTGTGGGTTTGCTGCCCATAATACAAAAAAAAGAGGAGGTTTCTGCAATTATATCTGAAAAAAATATGTCTGAGGAGCTTGAAAAGAATTTTAATCAAATACTGGGCAAATACACAAGACGAGCGCATCAAATGTTTCTGAATTCATTTGGCGTAAATTACGATTTTTCATCTTTTCTTATCAGCGATTATGGTATACCATACTTATTGCCAAAAGATTTATTGAATGCATCAGAAAGCCAATGAATTTAGAAGCCGCTATAAGGAATGCTTTGGCATGATGTTTAATTTGCTCCCTTCATAAGCAGTTTTAATGCGCTTCAGGTAATCCAAATAAGACTTGTTCAGATTGAGCCATCTGCTTATTATCACCTTGCCAAGCAGAGTTGTATCCCAGTTTTTTGGAGCATATGTTTTCAATCCTCCAATGGCAGAAGAAAAGCGGTTTATTGTTTTGTCATAAAACAAATTTAATGCGCCTTTCAGTAGCTTTGTTGATGTGTAAAACTTTTTGTAAGAGTCAATTATTCCCTGCTGCAATTCCAGGGGAGAGAGCAGTTTGGGCCTGAAAACAACATGCATTCCGTCGTAATATTCCCATACCCTGTGCAGCAGCCTTTTTTGCGCTGCAAGCATATTGTAAACAGGAGTGCCTGGCAGCGGCGTAAGGATCGAGTATTGGACAGAGTCTATGTCCTGGGCATTTGAAAAGTCATTTGTAGCGTTGAATATGGACTTATCATCCTTGTCAGAGCCAAGCACAAACATGCCATGAATCTTTATTCCATATTCGTGAAACCTTTTAATTGCGAGCACAATGTCATCCAAGGATTGATTTTTTTTATATCCATCTAATGTCCTTTGATTGACTGATTCAAACCCGATAAAAACCCTGTCGCACCCCGCGTCTGCCATTTTTTTAAGCAGCCTATTGTCCTGCGCAGCATCGCATCTTACCTGAGCTGACCATTTAATTCCGAGGTTCTCTTTTGCAATGCTGTTAAAAATTTCATAAGACCTTTGCCTGTCTGCGCAAAGATTGTCATCATAAAAGAATGCGGTTTTTGTTTTGATGTTTCTGAATTCTTTGATGACCTGCTCGGCGCTGTTCGTCCTGTACTTTCTGCCGAACAGGGCAGTCACAGAGCAAAAATTGCATCCAAATGGGCATCCTCTTGACGTCATTATGGGGGTCATGCCCATTCCCTGATAATTTTTAAGGACTGTGAAATCCGGCATTGGCAAGCTGCTTAAATCGCTTAACTGGCTGGAATGAATGAATTTTTCTGATGAACCATTTTTGATCAAATCAAGTATTGCATTCTCGCCTTCCCCGATAACAACATTATCAGCATATTTGGCAGCTTCTTCTTTCATGAATGACGCATGTATGCCGCCTATTATTACTTTTCTCTCTGGATTTAGCGCTTTGAAATCCTTTGCAATCTCATAGCCTCTGCTGATTGTTGATGTTAATCCGGTAATGCATAAAATATCAGCATCAAGCTCGTGCATGGCTACATCTCTCCCAAGAAGATTCTCATTGTGAACTCTTGCATCATAGCCTTCATTCTTAAGCATTGTTGCAAGGTATATCGGGCCGAGCAATGGAAGCGTCATCTGGCTCGAGAACACATTTGCAGCTGACCCGCGGGGCTCTACAAATATTATTTTTTTGCTTTTTGTTTTTTCCATCTTTTTTTATTAAAGAGGTAACTGTATATAAACTTAACTTAGAAAAATTTAAATTAAGCTCAAATAATCTTATGTCATGAACATCCTTATAGCAGGCGCAACAGGCTTTCTTGGAGGCGAACTATTGAAACATCTGTCTAAAACAAAGCACAGCATAAGATGCCTTGTAAGAAAAAAGAATGCTCGTTTGCAGGCAAAATGCGATATTGCTGTCGGAGATCTGCTTGATTTGGATTCATTGTATGCCGCAGCAAAAAACATAGATGTTGTTTACTGCCTTGTCCACACAATGGGCATTCAAAAAAACAAGGGAAATTTGCTCTCAACAGAAAAAACAGCTGCTATTAACCTTGTCAAGGCATGCAGAAAGAACAATGTAAAGAGAATAATCTACATTAGCGGCTTGATGGCTGCGGAGAATGCAGAATCTGGCCATTTGAAAGGAAGGTGGATTTTTGAAAACGAAATCATAAACAACAGCATTCAATACACAATTTTCAGGGCAGGCATGATAATTGGCATGAAAAGCCTTCCGTTCAGAACATTGTATTTGACTGCAAAATATTTTCCAATTATTTTTCTCCCAAAATGGGCAGAAACAAAAATGGAGCCAGTTGCCTTAGATGATGTTTTATTTTACCTAATCGATTCATTAAAAAACAAAAAAACAGCAAATAAAATCATTGAGATCGGTGTAGGGAAAGAATACGGTTATGAAGAGATTTTAAGAAAAATAGAAAACACTATGAACAAGAAAAGGCTGCATATCTTATTGCCGTTTTACTTAATAACATCGACTGCAGTTTACATCTCTCTTCTGACAAAAACTCCGTACAAAGAAACCATAGAGCTTGCAAAGAGCCTGAAGATAGATATGTGCTGCAGGGAAAGAAAGATCAAAGAGATTTTTAAGAGAAAGCCTTTGGATTTGGAAAGTGCAATAAGGAAAGTTTTCAGTTAAGCTTAAATAGCCGTTCATATTACTTTCTCTAAATGGCAGAAGTAGACTTTTACAATCTACTGAAAAAATCTTGGAATGAATATAGAGATAATTTCAAACTTGCATCTTTGATATATTTGCTGTTATACATCATTCCTACAGCGATGTTTTACTCGCTAATATTTTTGTCTCCATATTTTAAATCTGGCGAGCCTGCCAAATCCGTATTTTTTGCGGTGTTGTTTATAATTTTATATGTAGCATATCTTGCGGTTATTCTGCTTAATACAACTGCCTTTTATTATCTTTTTATTTATAACAAAAAGGGAAGAATGAGCTTTAATGATGCTGTAAAAGGCGGAATGAAATATTATTTGCGATTTTTGGGATTGGCACTTGTCAAAGGCCTGGCTTTGTTAGCGCTGTTTATCCTTTTTGTCATACCTGGAATTATTTTTTCAGTCTACTGGGCATTCTCGTCTATTGCCCTTGTTGGCGAGAACAAAGCAATTATAGAGTCTATGAAGAAAAGCAAGGAAGTGGTTAAAGGAAAGTGGTGGAGTGTGTTTGGTTATCTGCTTTTGTTCTTTTTGCTGATTTCTGTAATCTCTTCAGTAGTTATGGTGGTTGGCCTTATTTTAGGCGTATTGCTGACGCTGATTATAGCATACACTGCAGGCGGCAATATTCTTGTGAGCGCAATGTATGCTGCTAATATTATATATATGGTTTTGATAATGCTGGTCAATGCGGTGGCGTGGCCAATGAGCATATTGTTTGCGAAGAATTTTTATATGGAATTGAAAAAATAATAGAAGAATAAGTAAATCAACTCAATTAAAAAACCTGTCCAATTTATGCTGCTCCTTGCTTTCAAAGAAATCCTCTTTTCTGTATCCTAAAACTTCAAAGATCTTCTCAACAGAGGGAACAACCTGGTTTTTGATGTAATACTCGGGATCATAACCCTCCTCTGTCACTTCCTCGGGCAGCCTTGCCCTCTCGCTTATTGATTCCTTTTGCGTTCCATCTTTGCTTTTCGCAACAACAAACTTTATCATTGAGCCTGCTCCTACGGGAATGCCTTTCTGCTCCATTCTTTTTGCAACAGCAACATGCGGGCCAACTGAATCGTACCCTTTAATTTCCTTCTGCATCTGTGTATAAATGACAACCTTGTAAAGAGGAACTTTCCTCGCTTTTAAATCAGCTATAACGTCCTGCACATAACTGAATGCCTTCTCCCTGTTATTCTCTTTCAAAATAATATTGAGGACATTCTCCTGAGTTTCCTTTGCAACAACACTCCAGTTCCTCCTGACTGTTTCAAATCCTTTTATCTTTATTTTACCGTCTTCAGGCAATAATGCATATTTCTTCTTGGCACCATACCCTGTCATCTTTGCAGAAACAAAAATTCCAGCAGGATAATATCCTTCATACTCAAGCTCCATCAAACCCGGAAGATCAACATTTATCCTTTCTGAAAATTGTTCAGCATCATTCTTTGTTTTCCCAGCCAGTGTCAAAAACACGGAATCCGTATCAGAGTAGACAACATTGAAGCCGTCTTTTTTTGCTTTATCTATGACTTTATGAATGTAATACCGGCCCCACGCCGTCACAGACTGAGCGCATTCAATGTTGTACCAGCGGGCTCCGAAAAATCCCAGATAGCCGTAAAATGCATTGCTCAGCACTTTTAATGCCTCAGACCTGGCATCAAGCAGGACATGCCTGCCTTTGTTTTTTATCATCTCTTTGATTCTCATTCTTCTTGTTATCAGGTCTTCCATTATTGACGGAATAAATCCTTTCCTGTTCTTGCAGAACCAGTGTTTTTTCTCATTCCCTTCTGTCGGAGTTGGCTCGGCTTCTCCCTCGCAGCAGTCGCAGTCCATCATTCCGGGGTCAATATTGTGGCTGCTTATTATTGTCGGATAAAGGCTGCGGTAATCAAAAACAACAATGTCCCTGTACAGCCCCGGAGTCGGCTCGTAAACAAAGCCGCCTTTATAGCTGTGAGTTCTCCTCTCCATAATATTGTCGTGAGTTGGCTTGTTCATTATTATTTCGTTGAAATTCCTGCTCTGCTTCATCAGATAAGCTTCAACCAAAAGAGAAAAAGGCATCCTTTCAACATCAAAAATAGGAAAGCCTGTTATTTTGACAAGCTCAATAAGATTCGGGAGCACCTTTTCGCATATGCTGTAAGTTAAAAAAGAATCCCTTAAGTTGTATTTGCAGAATTCCTCGAGCTTTTCATGATCCCTGTCCCATGCCTCGGCAAGCTTGTCAAGCTCAACATCCTTTTTTCCCTCTCCGAGCAGCTCGCTTGCAACAGAGTCAAGGTCATAATAATCGGTTTCCATTGCCCTTCCGATAACCTTCAGCACAAATTTAAAAATATCAAGATGAACCAGCCCGGTTATCTGCGCCAGTGTTTTTCTTCCGGCTGTTATCCTGATTCCTGAATGATCAAGGCCGAGGTCAAGCTTTATTTTGTATTTCCTTGCCCTTGCCTCAAGATAAGGCAGGTCAAACCCGTCAGAATAATAGCCCACTAAAAGCTCCGGCTTGTGCCTCTCAATGGTGTCCCTGAAGCGCTCGATCAGCTCAAGCTCGCTGTCAACAAATTCAATGTATTTTTCCTCTGTCCTGAATCTCCTCCATGTTATAACTTTCTGAAAATCCTTTCCGTAAAAGCTCACCATGATTATCGGATTCTTTTCCATATCGATATTCTTGCCGTATGGATTGTATGTTTCAATGTCAAATGCCAGAATTTTGAAAT
>JACPBO010000004.1 GCA_016180285.1 Candidatus Woesearchaeota archaeon | reverse complement strand
TAATAATATTAAAGAAAAATTTGCCTTCTCTTAATTCCTCAATCTCAACATCAAAGCTTATTTTTTTATTATTGAAATTATAAATGACATTCGCTTCAACTGTTTCATTTTCAGCAGCCCATTTATTTAATCTCTTTTCAAAATTCTTTCTGTTTATGGCTTTATTCTCTTTTATCAGCTCTGTTTCCTTGACGAATTCAAGCTCAAACTCAGCATTTTCAGCAGCCTTGAAGCTCTTATCAACCTCGGTTTTTTTGGATTTTTTAATTGTAACATTTGTTATTTCTAAAGCAGGAATTGTTTCATTAGTTATATTCGTAATATTCTGTTTTATTGAAACATTGGAAATGTTGCTTATTGTCTCATTTAAAACTGTTTCGAATACATTATAATTTATTGAATTTATCTGCAAGCTGGCATTTTCAAGCTCCGTAATTAATGTTATTTCATCTGTTGTTATATTGTTCAAGAAGCATGTTTCAGCGCATTCAAATTCAAAGTTAGTTATAACAGCAGGGTTTACAATTATTGTTATTTCCTTTGTTGTAAGCTCTTTTCCATCGCCTGCAAATAATATTATTGAGCTATTCCCTGAAAATTCAGGCTTCGGAGTTATTGTCATCAGCGAAACAAAATTGTCAATGACAACATCGACATTTTCATTGCTTGAAGCCAGATAAGAAATCGTGTCGTTGTCTGCATCAGAAAAGTAATTGCTCAGATTAAGGGCTAATGAGGTTCCTTGATCAACTGCAAATGACGAAATTTCAGATATCCATAAAGGAGGGTTATTTGTTTGATTCGCTGTTATAAGATTATTATTTTTGCTTAAGCTATTATCAAAAATTAAAAACCGTGCATCATTAACCTTTAAATAAACCCTTGCTGTTCCTTTTCCAATCACATTCCCGCTTATCTTAAGAGAAGACAGCTCGCCGGGATTCTGCAAAGCAACAACCTGCTCAGAGCTCTGGCTTATTGTGAGGTTGAGATCCTGCGAATATTCTCCATGCACAACTGCAAAGCCCGTTATAGAGGGATTTATTAAAGTGAAGAGCCTGAACAAAGCAACAGAAACTAAAATCAAAATCACCAGAATATTGCAGAATTTTACAAGCTTTCTGATATGAAAAGCGCTGCCTCTATTTCCAGCTAACTCTGCATCTCTTTTTTCTGCGGCGTTCAATTTACTCAGTACTACTTTGTAAGTAGTCTATATATAAAGATTTCGATTTTTTTCTTATTATGTAAGTAAAAGGGAAGCAAGTCATCACCCATTATTTTCCTAATATGTAAGTAAATAATCTTAAAATAGCTATTTAAATTAAAATAAAAATCTTATTATGTAAGTAAAAAACCAATAAAATAAGGAAAAAATCCTAATATGTAAGTTAAAATTTATTGCATCAAAATACAAAAATTTGTAAACTATATTGCATTATGTTTTGAAGTGCAATAATATTTTAATTATAACGGAGGATTATGAAGCAGAAGAAATAGTTATACTGAAAAAAGTTGAAAATTTCTCATTTTCAACTTTTTTGGTATATTGGAAATTAAGTTATAGATAAGAAATTTTTTACTTAATTTCCAATAAATGGTTTGGCGATAAGGCAACTGTTAACTTCATTCCATTATGGAAATGGCTGCTGGCTTAGTTACCGTATCTGTCCTTTTATGATGCCTGCGCATCCTCTCAATGCGCCATACGTTTCCTCATTTGACTCAGGCCCGCTCCCTAATTTTCTCTGCTTGTAAAGCCTGTCAAGCTCGCTGATAAATGAATCCAGCTTTCTTCTTGCATTGCTGAGCTGATTTCTGCTTAGGGATGAAACTGCGCCATCAAGCTTTGACGTAAGGCTGTTCTTTGTTCCTTTTGCAATTACAGAGCCGTCTATTGCATAGATCACATCTTTTATGTTGCTGCTTGGAGCATCATGATATGCCCCATAGATTTTTGAGCAGCTATCGCACGCATCTCCATGCCCGTCTTTATCAGCATCTGCCTGTTCTGTATTGTTGATATCCATGCAGTTGTCGCATGCATCTCCTATTCCATCAGCACCGTCAGCATCGGAATCTGCTTGATCTGAATTTGCTGCAATTCTGCAGTTGTCAGCAACATCCAAAACGCCGTCATTGTCATCATCTGTATCGCATGCATTTCCAATAGTGTCGTTATCTGCATTAGATTGGTCGGGATTTGCAGCATTAATGCAGTTGTCGCATGCATCTCCAATGCCATCTTGATCCGAGTCTGCTTGATCAGCATTGCTTGAGCTGACGCAATTGTCATTGAAATCAGCTATTCCGTCATTGTCATAATCCTTTATGTTTCCTGCTGCGCCATATGAGCTGAATGTTGTTGTTGTGCCATAGACAAAATTATTCACTTTATCAACTCCTGAATTCGCAGTGAGAACAGTTGTGTTGCCAACAACAGCGTAAAGCTTCAGGCTGTTTTCATCAATGCCGGCAGCTGCGATCTCATCATCTGTGTAATATATTTTAATAGTGGCGGAAAGCATGTTGTTTGTTATCGTTGGATCTGCTTTTATGTTAATATATTTGTTCAGCTGCGTTACGCCTAATGTCAATGTTGTCTGCTGCAGGAATTCTGAAATATTGATGGTGCCTGATGCAGTTGTCAGCAAGGTCGACTTAGGCGTTATTTGTATTATGGCATCTGAATTTGCACTTGCATCTATTGTTGCAGTTTTCAGCGGGCTTAATGAAACGCTGCCTTCATATGTTGTGTCTGACTTTAAAAGCTCAACAACGTTTGTTCCTGCAGTGGAAGTTGTGCCGGTGTAAACAGTGCCATTCACAATTGAAGGGGCTGAATAAACATCGCCTGATGCAGTATTGCTCCATAACAAAGTTCCGTTTAGCGTGCTGAAAACATTGATTTTTCTTGAATCAGCTCCGCTTACAACCACTTTGCTGTCTGCAACAGAAACAGGGCCGCCAACAGCATATGCCATGTTTGCTGACTGCCATAATACTGCACCTGAAGATTCGTTAAATGCGAATACATAATGGTTTGTATTGGCTTCATCCCTTGATGCAATTATGACCTTGTTTGCATAAACAGCAGGCATACTGCTGATGAAATGCTGCCCTGCAACAGGGATGGCAGCCCTCCATAAAAGTGAGCCGTCATTTTTGCTCAAGGCAAGCAAATAGCCCTTTGTGCTGATTCCTTCGCATTGGTTTTCAACTCCTATGAATACTTTGTCATTATGCACAGACGGAGTATTAAGGGATATTGCCCCTACATCGCTTGTATACGCCCATTTGACCGCTGCAGCATTTTCATCAAGCGCCATAACTACGCCGCCTGAGCATGGCGATGTGCTTTCTCCTGCAAAATATAGCGTTCCTGCTGACAGAACAGGATTGTATACCGCATCACCGCAGCCATCGCAATCAATTTTGCTGAACAGCACTGTTCCATCAGTTAGATTAAATGCATAAATCATTGGAGGATTGCCCCTTGTTGTTGCCCACACTCTTCCATTGCTGATGGCGGGGGAGTAAATAAAATTTCCCGCATATGCGTCTGCATAACTCCAAAATATTGTTCCATCTGACGCATTCCTGCAATAAAATACACTGCCTCCACCATGGCATATTGTTGAGGCGTCATCACTCACTGTCGGAGTAACTTTTGGGCTCTGGTCCAAAGCAAAGCTCACTTCCCATATTTTTGCATTTGTTGCAGTGTTGAATGCATAGAGCTTTCCAGTTGAGAAATGATTGCTGGCATCAAGCTGGCCTGCAAGAACATACATCACATTGTTTTTTATAACCGGAGTTGATTCTACATAATCTCCTGCTGCAAGCGCAATGCTGCCCGTCAGTCCAGTTGAGCTGTAAAGGTCATAATCAGGGGCAAATGAAAGCGCCCAGCTGTTCCTTGCTGCGTCATGCCCGAACGTGGGCCAGTCATCAGCTAGGACAAAACTTATATTCGACAAAACCAACACAAATAAAGCTAGAAAAAATATTTTTTTACCCATCAGACCACCCCGATATGCATTATTCCTTGACTAAATCACTCTTGGTTTATATAAATTTCTATATTGCTGCAGTTATTACTTAAAATGTGGCTGGCGGGTTTTAGCAAAAGATATTTATCTGTTAATTAATCTCTCCATTCTCTGCGAGTGCAACATCCTGCCTAAAACTTTCAGGAATTCTTCGCTCTGCTCTAAAGGTATGGTGATGGAATGCTCATGAACCCATTCATTTTCAACTTTTTTATTTTTCTGTATTAAAAGATACCTTCCAAATTCATTCTCTAGAATATCAAACCATATTGTCCTATTGCTGTAATCCAGCTTTTCAAAATCAAGGTGCCGAATTCTGTGGTTGGGATAATAAACTTTTGTAACTCCAAATTGCTTCATATAAATCTCATTCTCAAGAATAAGCATCTCCAAATGCTTTTCAATGGCTTTTCTGGAGAACCTCGTGCCCCTAACTATATGAGTCATAGTCAAACCCTTAGGGTTATTTTTAAGAAACTCAATAATCCTGCTGTGTATTATTTTTTCTCTTTTTGCCGGGTGCATTTCCATAACCATCATTAAGAACCGAAAGATTTATATATTTATTGTTCTCTATATTGGTTACCAACTATGGTAATTACTAAATTACCGCATGACATATAAAAAACGAAAAGTAAAGTGGCCGAGAATGGCCAAGACACTAGACTTGAAACAATTAGCGTTAACCCACAAAGAAAGTATTGTTCAACTAATATATAAAATTATCGGTAAAGCCGAGGTGGTCGAGTCTGACTTAAGACGCTGGACTTATGATCCAGTTAGCGTTAACCCACAACGCTATGAGGGTTCAAATGCTAACTGTAGGGGTTGCTGAAAATCCCTCCCTCGGCGCCGTAAATATAATTGAAAATGAAAATAACTTTCCAAAACATAGGCTGGAAAAGCAAGATAACTCAAAAAAGATCTACTTTGAGTATTTCTATCAACAAGTTAGTCGCGATTGGATGTGGCTTGGAAAAAGGCCAGGCATTGTACTGTTATTTGGCTAAAGACGGAGATAACCGACCAGTTATTTTAGCATATTTAGATCAAAAAGAGAAGTGTAAAGGGCGTGTAGCTTAGTTTGGAAAGAGCATCTGTCTGACTCACGGATAGATTCGAGTTTAATTAGTTATAAAGTGTAAAGGTGCGGTCGCCTAATTTGGTATGGAGGATACTTGAAAGGTATCTTCCTGACAGGGAATCTGGGTTCAAAACCTAAAAAGGTGCAAATCCCAGCCGCACCGCACTAGTAATATACGCTATAAAACACAACCAATATTTAAATGTTACGTGTATGTTTTTGTGGGTGTAAAAACATACGTACTGGCTATTTAAATGAGTTGTTAGTGGTAATGAGAAAATTAAATGAAAAAAGTTCAACTAATACCTTACAGAGAGCGCGATAAAAGATTCAAGCTAAAGAGACGCTATATCGTTGCCATTAGAAAAGCAAAGAATGGCGATTTGATAATGCCTATACCAGACGATATTGTTAAAGCGTATCATATTAAGATTGGCGATGTTGCAATATTCAAAATTGTTGATAAAAACGGGTTTATTATAAGATTTGTGAAAAAAACAATGTATGGTTTTGTAGAGAAAATAGATGAGGACTGATAATATGAAACTTGGTGAAGCGTTAAGCAAATTAAAGAAAGAAAAAAGCAAATTAGCAAGACTAATATTGCTGAGAAAAGAAAACATCTATGCAGAAGAAGGCAAAAAAACAAAATTTGACCCAAAAAAGCTGTCTGATGAGATAGACGAGAAAATTGAAGAAATCAGGAAGCTAAAAATTAAGGTGCAAAAAACAAACTTAGATACAGCAGTTAATGGAGAAAAGATAACATTGGCTGAAGCAATAGTTAAAGTTAATGATATGCGAAGCAAGCTGGCTCATTTAAGCTCTTTATTTGAGAAAAGAAGGAGCTATATCTTTAGAGACAAAGATGAGAAAGAAATGGTAGCTCAACTAGATGAACTTAAAATAGAGGACGAAATAGAAAAGTTGGAGATTGAAAAAGTCCAGCTTGATAATAAAATACAGATGGCAAACTGGACAACTCAATTACGCGATTAAGCTTATCTATCTCAGATAGGTAAGATTGCCGGCAGTTTTGAGGGTAAGCATGGGCGTGCAGGATTTGTCTTATGCCAAATCTATGATTGCTCAAACTTGGAACAAGTTTGAGGCTTAAAAAATCCGAGAGGATTTTTTATTTGCGTATAGGATAAATGCTGTACACAAACACCATACTAAAATGGGCAATGATGGGATGTGATGCCTTAGAGATAAAAGCTTAAAGATCATTGTTAAAGG
Organism: Candidatus Woesearchaeota archaeon; assembly: GCA_016180285.1. Taxonomy (NCBI): domain Archaea; kingdom Nanobdellati; phylum Candidatus Woesearchaeota; species Candidatus Woesearchaeota archaeon. The sequence goes on along the minus strand of JACPBO010000004.1, from coordinate 32,888 downwards.
ATCACAGCTTAAAGCTCATATACCTGTGCTTTTCCTTCTTAGCTGTTGGCAATTTATCTTTATTTTTTATGAATATCCTTTCTGTGAATAACACTGCCAGACTTAATGCCTGAGCTCCTCAAAACCGAAAGCTTTATTAAAAAAGTTAAAGAGAGTATTGACAGAGGTGTTTCATGAAAAAAAGAGGGCAGGCCAGCACAGAATACATGATAATAATCGGCTTTGTTGCACTTGTGCTGATCCCACTGATAGTCATATTCTACAAGCAGGGCATTTCCACAAAAGACCAGGTTGTTACAGGTGAGGCTGACCAGATCGCAAAAAAGATAACTGATGCTGCTGATTCTGTTTATTACCTGGGAGAGCCATCAAAGATGACATTGAAGCTTTATATGCCTGAAAATGTCAAGGAGATTAGCTTCAGCGGAAGAGAAGTAAGGTTCAAGGTCGCAACTGCAAACGGCATAACAGATGTAACATCAGTTGCAGCCACAAATATGATGGGCAGCGTAGACAGCAGCCAGGGAATAAAGTTCATTGTTGTTGAAGCGAGGGGGGATTATGTATGGGTCGGAACATAAAAGCCCAGGTGTCTGTTGAATTCATTGTTTTTGTAGGCATTGGATTCATTATGCTGCTGATATTCCTTGCTTCTTCAATAGAAAAAATGAAGGAATTCAATACAGAGAAAGAGTTCATCCTGCTGAAGGATGTTGCATATAAGGTCCAGAACGAGATTGTGCTGGCTTCTATTGTTAATGACGGGTATATGAGAACATTTGACATTCCGGAAAGGCTTGAGACATCAGACTATAATATTTCAATAACCGGAAGAACGCTTATTGCGCAGTCTGATAATTATGATTATGTGCTTCAGCTTCCTGATGCAAATGGAACATTGGCCAAAGGAAACAATACGATAAAAAAGACTGGTGGAATAGTTCAGATAAATTAAACATGAATAACAGAAAAGCGCAGAGCTGGTATGGGGATTTTATGATAGCTATTGCGCTTTTTTCAATAACTATGATCATTTACTATCAGTATGCGGGGAATATATCTGTTGAAAATAAGAATGCAATAAAGGACCTGCTGCTCGATGCCAAGGCAATTTCATCATCCCTGATAGAGGAAGGGTATCCTGCAAACTGGAGCACATTCGATGTCAACAGGATAGGCATTACAGATGGAAATTACAGGCTGATCCAGAACAAGATAAACTCATTTGCTGCGCTGGATTACAGCAGGTCAAAATTTCTTTTGGGAACAAGCAGCGATTACTTTGTTTTTTTTGAGGATAAATACGGAAATGCTCCTAGGCTTAATGCAACATGCGGAATTGGCAGCCCGCAAGTGAATATTGAGGTTGTAAATATAACGGGGCCATGGGCTGTTGGAAACGCAAAGTGCCTGATAAATATAAGCAATGCGATGGCAAAAAATATTGCAAAAGTTGAAAGGATTGTGCTTTATAATTCGAGCTTATTGAAAATGGTGGTTTATTCATGGAATTAAAAAGGAAGAAGGGAATATTTTTCACAATAGATGCTGTGATGTGCTCAAGCATAATTATCCTTGGCATAATAATAGCATCGTCTTTTTACATCCGCGACATTCCGAAAAGCTCTGCTGAAAACTTGCCGTATGACCTGCTGAATGCATTGTCTGAACTGAAGATTTACGAAATCAAGGACAACAACACTTATGTGCAGAGCCTGATTGCAGGCAATGATGTAAGCGACTTAAACAGCAGCATAATAGAACAGATCGGCGAGCTTTGGTCTGCAAACAAAAGCGGCAAAGCTGCAAACCTGACAAAAAATATAATAGACAGCTTTATTGAAAATAATACTGGATATGAGCTTTATATAGGCGGAGAGAGGATTTATAACAGAACGGCAAATTACAGCGTGAGCCTGGTAAGCGCAAAGAAGATTATTTCAGGGATTGCAAAAAACGTTGCAATAAAGGGGTATAATGCAAGGGCAACTGCAACAAAAGTCAGAAAGAATGTTACTGAAGTCTTTACATTCGAGCCGGAAGGAAGCGCGCATTCAACAGACAAGGTTTTCATCACGAAAAAGATTTACCTGAATTCAACCAATATAAAAAACGCAACTTTCTACTGGTCAATGCATTACGGAACAAGCCAGTCAAACCAAAATAAGGTAGAGATAAACAATGATGACGATTGCGAATACAGCAAGGATGATTTTATACAGCTCGATTACCAGGATGCCGGAACAACCCCTGACACGCATATGTTTTTCGGAATGAAAGAAATTCCAATAAGCTGCCTGAATGCTGGATGGAATGAAATAAGGGTAACATTGGATGCGCAGGCGCAGTGGCATACGCATCTTCATCCAGGAACGCACCTTATTGTGGGCTACCAGACAGATTACATTGGAAGCGTGAGCAAAGAAGTCACAAAAAAAGTTTATTTTGACAACATAGAAAGCCAGGCTCATGGCCAGCTGGAAAGCTGCGCATGGGCAATAATGCCATTGCTGAAGCCGGAATATATGGGCTTCAGGAGCGCAACGCTTTATCTGCATGGGAAAAGCATATACAACAAAGACAACAAAGACAACATACAGGTTTACATAAATAATAAAACGCTTGATTTAACTGATCCGCCATGCAATACAGGCAATAACTGCGATTTTGAAAAAACATACAACATAACAAGCAACTTAAGCTACGGAACAAACACTATTGCTGTTTACTTAAATTGCTTCCCGGACAATGATTTCTGGGGCGATGACAGCACTGTGCTTTATTCTGATCCGGAAGAAGACCCCGAGCAGTCATCTTATGTAGAATACAGCTATGACCTGAATGACCAAAAGCTGCAGTATGGCAAGATAGATCTGCTGGTTGCTGAAAAGTTCATGACGCAAAAAAGCACAAATGTCCTGTATCAGAAATATTTTGACGGCGACTCTGTAGTTGATGCGGCTGTTGGGCTTGTTGAGCTTGAGAGCAGGAATATAACTGCGATAGTGAACGGCCATCAGATTTTCAAGACTCCGATGCCTGATGCAACGCCATCCTCGCTTTACATTGACCCTAATTACCTGTTTAATGGGACAAATGCAATAAGCCTGTCTGATGTCTGCCCCATCTGCTATATTTTAAATGAAACTTTGTTTAGCTATAAGATCTTTGTCCCTTCACTTGTAGGATATGGCAGCACATTTGCAACAGAAGAGGAAGCTGTAGCTGATGCAACCACCAGGCTGAGGTCTATTTTAGGCGCCAGCGTCAGCGCTGTTGAAATAAACAACGAGACAATAAGCGTAGGCAATGTTCCGAGCTTATGGGGCCCTACAACAGTAGAGGTGAGAGTATGGCGTTGAAGAAGAAGGCCATATTTTTTACAGTAATCGGTATTTTGCTTGTAGGCCTCATTTTAGTTTCTTTTTCGATAATTACCGGATATAATCTGAGAGACAAGATGGCTGTAGTGGAAACAAGGATAAGCACAATGGACAATTTCATAGACGATGCTGGCAAGGATATGGGGCGCGGGCTTTATATTTCGGGGTTCAGGTCAATACTCGGGCTGGAGCAGTTTATTGTAACGCGCGGCACATTTGTAACAAATGCCAGCCTAGCATTTAGCGAGCTTATGACTAATGGCAGCTACAACGGCACCGAAATAAACATAATGGAAGGCTCTACATTTGTCGACTGGATGAATAAGATAAAGGCAGAAGCCGGAAAAACAGGCATAATCATGGATTTTACAGTAAATAAAATTAAAATTTACCAGCTGGAGCCGTGGTTTGTCAGCATTGACCTTAACATAACATTAAATATAGCTGATGAAAGGAACACGGCCAAGTGGAACAATACAAAATATGTCACAACGAAAATAGGCATTGAGGGATTTGAGGATCCGCTTTACAATATATACAGCTATGGAAGGGTTACAAACATAATTTCAAGGTCAAATATAACATATTTCAGCGATGCTGAGCTGATAGGCCATCTGCTTAATTCACGCTACATTCCATCAATAACAGCCCCTAATTTTTTAATGCGCTTAGAGGGAAAATTCAATTCAGATGCAAACGGAATAGAGAGCCTTGTTAATTTGGATGAGTTCAGCGCCCAGGAAATTCCGATCTATGCAAGAAGCGGGGTTGATTACCTGTATTTCAGCAACTCAACACTGGCTTACTGCACTGTGAATGAGACTGCGGGCAGCTATTCATGGTTCAAGCTCGATACAGCTCATTTGAGCGCATACAGCGCAGGCTGCGCGGGATAAAATTGTTTATAATATAAGCAAAAACCAAATATTCTTGGCTATTGGTTTATAATACAAACAGCAAGTTTTAAATATAACTGTAGTTAAGATAACACTATAAAATCATATTGTTCAAAGAGGTGAAAAATGTCAAAGTCAAAGGGAACTTTTTTGGAGAAGATGGGCATTGCTTCTTTTCTTGTGGGAGCTGTAATCGCAATTGTAATGGGAGCATTCAATCTTCCTGCGGAATATGCTGCAATTGAAGTGATAATTATAGCAATTCTCGGCCTAGTTGTTGGCCTGCTGAATATAACAGACAAAGAGAAGATGCTCTACCTTGTTGCAACAATAACAATGATAGCCATATTTTCAAGCTTTAACTCTGTGCTTGAGAAAGTGCCTGTTTTTAATGACGCGTTAAGCAAGATGCTGCAGAATTTAACTGTGTTCATAGCGTCAGGCGGATTTATTGTCGCATTGAAGTCATTTTTAGACATTGCATCTGAAAGATGAAGGGGTTAGATGGCTAAAAAAAGAGAAAAACTGAAAACAGCCGGAAAATTATTGCAAAACAACAGAAGGCTTGCATCAGGGATTCCTGGATTTGACAGGCTCTGCGAAGGCGGCTTGCTGGCGAGAAGCGTCAACCTAGTTACAGGCGGTGCCGGAACCGGAAAAACAATTTTCGGGATGCAGTTTATACATGAAGGAATAAAAAAGGGAGATAAAGGCCTGTTTATTTCTTTTGAAGAAGACCTTGAAGATTTGAAAGGCGATGCTGAAAACTTTGGCTGGGATTTTACCAAATGCGAAGAAAATGGGCAATGCGCTTTTCTTTATTATTATCCTTATGAGCTTGAGGATTTTCAGACGAGGCTGATAAGCGAAGTGCAGAGGATTAATGCGAAAAGGGTTGTAATAGACAGCACATCCGCATTCGGAATGGCATTCGGAAATGAATATGAAATAAGAAAGGCCCTGTATTCGCTTTCCACGCAGCTGAAAAAACTCGAGTGCACAGCAATAATAACATCAGAGATAGTCGGAGAGGTTCGCGATCCTGAAAATAGGGAGCTGAAGAGAATAAGCAGGTTCAATGTAGAGGAGTTTGTATGCGACTCTGTGGTCATTTTAGACGTTCTTGAGGATTCAAAGAAATGCCACCGCTCTATTGAGATTTTAAAGATGAGAAGAACAGCGCACAGGCAGGGCGAGATTCCAATGCTCATAACAAAATCAGGCATCATTGTAAAGAGCTAGCTTCTACTATGAATGAAAAAATAAGCCATAGAGTTGAAGAAATAATCCTTGTAATGATTATTGCGCTCAACATACTTGATGCATTCAGGCTGCTGAAAGGCGATTTGGATGTTGTGCAGAAGCTGACATCATGGGCTGCGTTGGGGTATATTTTATACAAAGTAAGCTTTACAAAAATCATATTTGGAAGCAGAAAAAATGCTATTGACCTTGCGATAATAGCGGCCTATTTTTTGCTTGTGATAAAGGATTTCACCACATATGCAGGCGCTGCTGCAGAACAAATGTATTTTTTCAAGGAAGCGCTGAGCGCAATGGAATCGAATGCGGCATTTCTTGATAACCTCGGAATTTATTCAGGAGGAATTCTGCTGCTGATAATTTCAATATACGCTGCGTTTAAAATTGAAATCAAAAAGCCAAGCTTCATGGATGTGATATCTGAGGAAGGAAAAATAAGCGGAGCTTATGGGCTTTTGGCAAGATTTTTTGTTGTGTTGATTGTATTGAGCGGGTTTTTTGTCGCTGTTTTCAACTTGCTTGAAGGCTGGCTCATATTCCTGCTTGATTCGCCGATTATTGTTATTGGGCTTGTGGCTTACCTGTTCATTGTGATGAGGCATTATGAGAAGTTTTCAGCAGAGCACCTGATTTACAAGGCAGGCGATTTCGGAGACAAGCTGTACAAGGGATTTGTCAGCCTGTTTCATTACAAAAGAGGTGTTTTTTTAGGGGTTGGAGGGCTGCTTGCGCTCCACCTTCTTACAGATTTTGGGAATTTTGTCATTCCCTATATTTTTGGAATAAAGGATGATGTGTTTCTTGCGAGGCTCGGAGCAGGGCATAGCCCTATATTCGGCCTCATGATGAATGATATGGGGGCTGTTCTGCTTAATAACATTTCTGCATTTATAATTTATCTGCTCAATATAATTGCAATTGTCTTCTTCCTTTTGATGCCTGCCTTTGTGTGGTATAAGATGTTCAATAAAAAGGAGCTTCATGTGAACAGGGCTGCGCTTGGCGTAATCTGCTCATCTCTTGCAGCTTTCTTTTTAATGCCCTTATTCAGCATAAGAAGCATTCCCCAAAGCATAATGGTGAAAGAAGGGCTTACAGGAGCCGATATAATCACAAGGGGAATTGCAGAGGGCAGATTTTTAATAAACAATTTTATTGCGCATCCGCTCTCTGCAATTATCGTTGCAGTTGTTTCCATTATTGCAGGAATAGCCGTTTATTTATTGGCCATTGACAAAGAAGCGAGGAAAAAGTTTTTTGTTGTATGCGTGTTGATTGGCTTCGTGTTTTTCGGATTTTATATATGGTTCTTTTTTGAAAGCGTTTTTGTCTATTATGTTAACACAATAATGAGCCTGATTGCAGGCCGCTATTTCTTCATTTCAGCCTTCATGCTTATTTTCATGATGCTGCTTATGATATTTTATGTTGTAGGGTATTTTATGTTTGCCTATGAGATCATAAAAGAGCATGTGATGAGGGAGTTTGTTTGACTTTACCCCCCTTCAAAAACAAAATGAAAGAGCATACTAACTTATCTATTGCAAATACTGTCTGATATTAAATCTTTCAGTTTTTTCACCATTTTGAAGTGAATATATGGAAAGGTTTAAATATGAGTTTAACTTACTATACATCATGAGAAAACAAATACATAATTTTACTGTAGTAATAGAAAAAGACGAGGATGGATATTATGTAGGCAGCGTGCCTGCTCTTCGCGGATGCCATACACAAGGCAAAACTCTAGATGAATTGCTGAAAAATATAAGAGAAGCGATTGAATTATGCCTGCAGGTAGAGAAGGAGATTCCTGGAGGAGAATTTGTAGGCATACAGCAGGTGCAGGTTGAAGTATGAAGCTTCCTTTGTTGTCTGCTCAGGAGCTATAATAGCGGACAAAGAAAATTGAGAATTGTTGTCCGCTATTAATAAGCAAAAGACACGTTTATAATGCTTAAAATATTGTGTCTTTTGCTATAATAAGAATTCTGAAGAAAATAGGTTTTGAAGAAGTGAGGCAGCATGGCAGCCATAATTATTTTAAGCATCCTGACGGAAGAGCAACTGTAGTTCCAGTTCATTCAGGAAGGGATATAGGAAGAGGCCTGTTGAAAAAGATTTTAAATGAGATAGAAGTAAGCAGAGAAGAATTTTTGAATGGGATAAAGTAAGATTTATAAAGATGAAATAAATATTGGAAGTGTATGGGGCAGAAAAAAATTGAAGAAAACTGCATATTTTGTAAAATTGTTAAAGGGGAATCACCTTGCCATAAAATATGGGAAGATAAAAAACATCTTGCATTTTTATCCATCTTTCCAAACACAGAAGGGTGTTCGGTGATTATTACAAAGCAACATTATTCGAGCTATCCGTTTGATTTACCCGACTACGTACTGAAAGAACTTATCATGGCCACTAAGAAAGCAGCTAAATTGCTTGACAAAAAACTTGAAGATGTTGGAAGGACTGCGATGATTTTTGAAGGCTTTGGGATAGACCATGTTCATGCAAAATTATTTCCGATGCATGGGACTGCAAATATGAAAGAATGGAGACCTATAAAATCAGATGTTAATAAATATTTCAAGAAGTACGAGGGATACATTTCTTCACATGATTATGCGAGAGCAGATGATAAAGCTCTTGAAAAATTGGCCAAAAAAATAAGAAATAAAGACTAACAACAGCTTAGTTAACGCTGCTTTAATCAATTTATATTTCTTTATTTCAATCATCTTAATAAGGCCATATTGATCGGATTTCTGAGAATTAGCTGCTATGCTCAGATATAGACCATCATAGAAAGCTTTTTAAACATGAACATTACAGATAAATCACATGGAAGAAACGAGGATGATAGAGACAGGAGTAGATAAATTAGTCGAGCTTATAAAGAAGGCTGGCAGGATCTCTGTGCCAGATGCCGCTGAAAAACTCGGCGTGTCGGAAGATGTTGTTGAAGAATGGGCTGATTTTCTTGAAGAGGAAGGCATAATAAGCATAGAATACAAGTTTGCAACAGCATATTTGCAGGAAAAGAAATTAAACAACAGGGAAATCAAGGAAAAGGAAAAGGAATTTGAAAGAAGAAAAGACGTTTTTGTAAGAAAAGCAGAGATTGTTTTGAAGAGCCTTGATAAGGAGTCCACTTCCTTTAAAACCGCGGAAGATCAGTTTAAAAAAATAAAAAATGAAATAGGCTCTGAAGTTGAGCATGTCAGAGGCGAAGTTGAAGAGCTTGAAAAGCTTGAAGAGTTAAAGAAGAATCTTGATGCTGATCTGATAAAGCAAAAGCACGATTATGCTGATAAAATCATTGAGTCTCAGAATACGATGAAAAAAGAGCAGGAAAAATACAGGGATATTGTGAAAGAAATCGTAGTAGAAGAGAAGAATGTAAGGAAGAACATAAAAAACGAAGAGTGCGATATAAATAAGCTTCAGGGAAAAGAAAAGCTGATAGCTAAAAAGCTGGAAAATTTTAAAATAATGATAAGCAAAATTGAGGATAGGGCAAAAGAAGATAGTCAGCTGATTTACAATGAAAGGAATCATATTGATAATTTAAAGAACTTGGCTAAACAGGTGGAAGAAGAAATCGAAGAGGAGCAAAAGAAAGCCCGCGCGCTTGCTGAAGAAAGCAAAGCCAGAGAAAAGGACATTATTAAATCGCGCTCCGGCATACTTGAAAAACTAAAGGAAAAAAAATATGCTATTGGCTTTGATGTTAAAAAAGGCAAAGAAATTTCAAAAAAATTTGAGGAATTTTTCAACAAAAAATTAAATGTTTACAAAATGATGAGCGACCTTGAGCACCAGAAGCACGATTTGCAGATTGAACTGAACCAGCTTATAAAAAGGGCGCAGGCTTTTGCAGCTTCAAGCAAGAGCGGAGATGTCAAAGGCTATGCCAAGGAACTTGACAAAAAATTCAGCGAGATAAATAAAAAGAAATCCGAATATGAAAGCGATATTGAGAAGATAACCAGTTTGTTGAGATAATTCATTGTAAGATAAAAAAGAGGTGGCCAATGGCAATAAAAGACGAATATAAGTTTCTCTCAAGCGACATGCCTATTTCTGTAAAGATATACGCAAAGGCAGGAGAGTATGTTCCGATATACGAGATTTCAATTGCAGCAATAAGCAAGAACACTGAAATAATACTCGAGAAGATAAGGCAGGAGCTTATAAAGGAAGTCAGCCTGGGCATAGTTGAAATTGCAGATATAAAAAAGGCAGGCATTATAGAGGAGAAATTCAGGGACATGATTGCAGTCCTTGTAAAGAGGTACTTTCCTGATGTTGACGAAAAGACAACAGCATTTCTTACGACATACCTTATTCAGAGAAGCCTTGGGCTCGGCAATTTGGAAATCCTTATGGGTGATGCAAATCTGGAAGAGGTTGCCATCAATAATGCTGATGAAGCTGTCTGGGTTTACCACAGAAAATACGGGTGGCTGAAAACAAACATAAAGGTTGCCAGTGAAGAGCAGATCACCCATTACGCAACAATGATTGGAAGAAAGGTCGGAAAGCAGATTACTGTCCTTGCGCCATTAATGGATGCCAACCTGGAAACCGGGGACAGGGTCAATGCAACATTGTCTCCGATATCGGCAAAGGGGAACACGATAACTTTCAGAAAATTCGCATCAAAGCCATGGACTATAACAGATTTTATCGAAACCAATACAATCTCGGCTTTAGCTGCTTCGCTCATATGGCTTGCTGTGCAGTACGAGCTCTCTACTTTAATAACCGGCGGAACAGCTACCGGAAAAACATCAGCATTGAATGTCATGTCTGTATTTTTTCCTCCCAATCAGAGAATAATAAGCATAGAAGACACAAGAGAATTGCAGCTGCCGAGCTTTTTGCACTGGATACCCATGGTCACAAGGCTGCCAAATATAGAAGGCAAAGGGGAGATATCAATGCTTGACTTGCTGGTCAATTCATTAAGGATGAGGCCGGACAGGATAATTGTCGGAGAAATAAGGAGAAAAAGGGAAGCAGAAGTTTTATTTGAAGCGATACATACCGGGCACAGCGTTTACGCGACTGTCCATGCAAACAATGTGCAGGAAACAATAACAAGGCTGACAAGCCCGCCGATTGAAGTGCCAAAGACAATGCTGCCTGCAATTTCAATGATAGTTGTACAGTACAGAAACAGGAGAACAGGGATAAGGAGGACATTCCAGATTGCAGAGATACTGCCTGATGCAAGGCCAAATATACTTGTCCAGTTTGACACTTACAAGGATATACTTCAGAATGTCAACAAGCCTGTTGCGCTTTTTAACACATTGCAGCTGTACACTGGGCTTTCAAAAAAAGAGATAGAAGATGATTTAAAAATCAAGGAAAAGGTGCTGAAATACCTGGTTGGCAATAAGATCAACACTGTTGAAAGCGTTGGCAGGGTTATGGCCGAATATTATACTGACAAGGATAATTTAATGGCATTTGTGAATAAAAATAAATTATTGGGTGGTTTAAAATAGACAATATCCTGATCAAAAGGCTTGCCTCCCTGATGCCTGGCTTAAGGGACAAGCTAAAGCAGGCAGGAATGGTGGAAGAGCCTGAGGAGTTTGTAAAGAACACATTAGTCAGCAGCTTTTATCTGACAACCGGGCTGATGTTTTTTATTACTGCCTTGCTTTCGAAAACCAGCTTTAAGCTCGCTTTGCTTATATTTATTGCGCCCTTTATTTTCCTGCTGGTCTTCCTTTACCTGTCAAAGCTGCCTGAGGTAAAAATATTCAAGAGGAGAAAGCAGATAAGCAAGGAAATTATTTTTGCAGGCAGATTTCTGATAATAGAGCTTGAGTCAGGCATCAGCCTGTACGATGCAATAAAGAATGTTGCGAACAGCTACAAGGATATTGGAATTTATTTCAAGGAAATAACTGACAAAGTTGAGATTGGAACAACATTGGAGGATGCGCTGAATGAATCTATCGAGTACACACCATCTGACGATTTCAGAAGAATGCTGTGGCAGATAGTAAATTCCCTGAAGACCGGATCTGATATTGCCAAGTCACTGAGGGATGTGATTGAGCAGATTACAAGAGAGCAGAATATAGAGATGAAAAAATACGGCAGGACATTAAACCCCTTAGCTATGTTTTACATGATAGTCACGGTAATAGTCCCTTCGCTGGGTGTGACAATACTCATTGTGCTTGCAACTTTCATGTCAATTAAAATAACGCTTGCAGTTCTGCTTGCAGGAGTTCTGCTGCTCGCATTCGTGCAGTTCATGTTCATTTCAATAATAAAATCGCTGAGGCCGGCTATCGAGTTTTAAGATGAACAACACGAACAATAACGGCAACAAAGGAAAATTAAGCTTTCTGAAACAAATTTTCAAAACAAAAGTGCACGATGAAAGCTTGGTTGAGCGTAGGAAAAAGATCCTTATAGCGCATTTGAGAAAGTCGAGGGAAGAAAAGAAAAAGGAGCGCAAAAGGCTCAAGCTGAGAGCTTATCTTGAAAGGGCCGGGCTGGCATTGGAAGAGCATAATATTTCAAAATGGATATTTGACTTCTGCGTTATTATCAACCTTGCAATATCTTTCTACCTGATGTATTTTTTCTCTGCAAATTTCGGCTATACGCTGGCATATGTCATTTTTACAATGTTCTTTCTGTGGATCTTTGTCTTTATAGCGCTGCTGCTGCTGCTGTGGCTTATTTTTTATGTTTTTCTTGACTTGAAAATTTTCAAAAGAAAGGTAACAATAGAGCAGGTGCTTCCTGACTTTCTGCAGCTGACTGCCTCCAATGTAAGGGCAGGAATGCCTATTGACAGGGCGCTGTGGAGCGCAATAAGGCCCCGCTTCGGAGTTTTGGCAAAAGAGATTGAAGATGTTGCAAAGGAAACCATGAGTGGAGAAGATCTGGAAGATGCATTGCAAAGATTCTCGGACAGGTATGATTCTGATACGCTGAAAAGGTCTGTTACGCTGATAATCGAGGGCATCAATTCCGGGGGCGAGATAGCTGACCTGCTGAATAAGATTGCGCTCAATATAAAGGAGTCGCAGACAATAAAGAAGGAAATGTCAGCAAATGTAACTACCTATATGATTTTCATAACATTTGCAACTATACTTGCAGCGCCTTTTTTGTTCGCATTGTCAGGCCAGCTGCTGACAATAATAAACAAAATGACAGGCATAGCAGGAGCCGGGTCAAATTCCGCAGCCATAGGCTTTCCAATATCTTTCTCAAATGTTGCCATTACACCGTCAGATTTCAGGATATTTGCCATCTGTTCGCTGCTTGTAACATCATTTTTTTCAGCGGTGATTGTGGCAATTATAAACAAAGGCGATGTGAAGTCGGGCATAAAATATGTTCCTGTATTTATGGTAACCTCTCTTTTGATATTTTTGGGAGTTTCGATTGTATTGGAAAGAATCTTAGGAGGGATATTTTGAGAACTTAGTTTTGCAAATAAAAATGTCAAAAATTTTCCATCAATCTTGGATTGGTGGCTGAAAGCCAATCCCTTTTTTATTTGTGAAAAATTTTTGAGCATGCTCAAAAACCACCTTATGCACGGTGCTACAGCGTGGTTTTTGACAAGATTTATAAATAACTTGTATTATTTATGATTAAAAGGTGATTTTGTGGCAGAACTGATAAAAAACGTACGCGACTTTTTAAATGGCGTAGAGAAAAAGGAAGCAGCAGCTGAAAAAGAGCCGGAGCACAAGCAAAAAAAAGAATTGCTTTCTGAAGCCATAAATGATCTTGAAGAAGAGCTGGGAAAGCTTGCAGAAATAAGAACAAAAGTTGAGGCTGAGCTTGATTCAACTTCAAAAGACATATCTTCAACAAGAGGCGAGTTTAAGGCAGTTAAAGACAAGATAGCTGCACTGGCGGAGAAGGAAGATGCACTGGCTGCAAAGAAGGACGATCTTCAGGATAAACTGTCTAGGCTCAAGGAAAAGATGGGCAAAGTCAAAAAGATAGAGGACGATTTAAAGGAAGTTTAATTTTTACGCTTATTTGTTTTTTTATCAAATAGGAATTCATAAAAGAGCTGGTGAATGATGAAAGGAGGTTTTTGGATAGCGGTAATCATATTTCTATTTGCATTTATGCCCTTTGCTTATGCTGTTTCCCCGAATCTGACAATAACTGAGATTTACAGGCAGGATTACCTGAGAAACGGAACTTCTACAGGCACGAATGTCAACAGGGGCGAAGTAGCAATAAGGGTTGTGAATGTTGCTGATGTTCTGCAGTATGTCCGGCTTAATATGTCAAGCATCGGGCCCAGCAGAACGAATATTGCAAACAGGACAGACATAGATGGGAGAATATGGAATTTCTATGCAGGAGCTGCAAATGACAATTCAACATTATACCATAATGCGAGCGGCAGCGACAGCAATACTTACACAATAAATGCTGATGGCCCAATGTTGAATATTTCGATGGCAGTGTCAAATTATGCTGGCGGCTCAGATGTTTACAATGATGACAATATTTTTGACAATAATTATGAAGGCAACTTAAACCAATCCTGGAACAATCTTAACATAACAATAAATATAACGAATCCCTCAGGATGGAGAAGCCTTAATTCTGCAAATGTCACAATAACATTTGACCAAAGCACGCAGACAGGATATGATGTTGTCAATGTAACCGGGGTTGCGATATTCAACGGGACTGTGTGGATAAGCTTCAGAGGAAATGAAACAGCGGCTGTCAGGAATGCAACTGGCGGTATGGATTCTGAGCTTGTGAACTGGACAGGCGATATTGTTGCGTATGGAAATATCACGATAACAATAAATGCAACAGTAAGGACGAACAGGAATCTTGCAGACAGCGGCACAACAAGCTATAACCTGAATGATGCAGCAGGCACAACAGGAGTTGTTGCAACATTCAATAATTCTGCAGTGTCTGGCTTGGATAACAGCAAATTATTGACTGGAATGAATGTTACAGTAAAATTCAGCAGAGGGCCTGTCAGGCAAGGCGTGGATTTGGCATTGACTAATCCGTCGAATGGGTCGTCATCAACATGGCGCGTAAGGGGCTATTTTAAAAATGCAGCAAATGAAAACGGCGGCGGCCTGAATTACCTTGTCGGATCATGGAAGCTCTACCAAGTGCTGGCAAATGGGACGCCTGTCGGAACAGCAAATTCAAGCAATTCAGCTCCTGGATGGGGGAATATAAGCGCAGGCACAACGAAATACACAGACTGGCTTGACACCTTGACAACAACCAAGCCTTATTTTGCATCATACTTTGACTGGAATGTTAGCTGGGGCGGGGCCGAGGGCTATGATGCAGAAGTAAGGGGGAGATTGGATATGGGTTCGCTTTTCATAATTGACATTTCAAATTCAAAAGCAATTGACGGAGTTATGCTGCCGGATTCTGGAGTTGACAGGGGATTGCCTGAGCAGTCAATAAAAATAAGAGATAGCACAACTTATTTAGGGGACAACAGCGCAAGGGGGCTTAATTTTTCAATATTTTCAGTTTATCCGCCGAAATCAGTGAATGGAACTGCTGTTATTTTTTATGCAAACTGCAGCTCTGTTGCTGTGACAGTTAACGGGACAGCGATAACAAACAAT
The DNA here is from genome assembly GCA_016180285.1 of Candidatus Woesearchaeota archaeon. NCBI lineage: Archaea > Nanobdellati > Candidatus Woesearchaeota > Candidatus Woesearchaeota archaeon. Next base: position 17,711 of record JACPBO010000004.1, on the reverse strand, counting down.
GTTACAATAACTTGCGTTAATAATACTGCAAGCGCAGAAGGATATGTCAAGGCTGTGATAAAAGACCTGAACCAATCACTGTATAAGAGCTATTTGCTGACAAATGAAGTGGTAAATATTTCCTATGATCTTGTCTTCAACGAAAGCCTTCAGGAAGGGCTTGTTTTTAACATGACAGGAAATGTGACAATGTGGAGCAGGTCAGGAACTCCAATAGTGGAGAATATGCCGCTGACAAATGTAACTGTTGCCACAAAAAGGCTGAATGCGTATAAAGAGCTTAAGATAAACAACCCTGCGCAGCCAAACAGCGTTAATGCAACTATAAGGGTGGACGCTGTTGACAAGTCCTCAACTGCTGACGGGATTGCAGATATAAAATTGCTGGATTATATTGTAAATGGAACTAACTTTACAATAAGCAATGTCCTGATAGTTTATTTCAACAATTCAGGAAGCAATTCAATAACATTGGTCAATGGAACTAATATAAATGCAACTCATGTAAATGGAACAACTACGCTGACGGATGGAACTCCAGTTGATGCATATGAGTACAGCAGATTCCTTCCGAACAACACATTCTGGAACGGCACCATGAAAGACGGCGATTACCTTGTTATCTCCTATAGGTTTAACATAACTGCAACTGGCACTTACACAATTCCAATGCAGGTGTTCGGCGTTGACCCGGCAACAGGAGAAGAGATATCTTCGTCTGCATTCGGCGTTGTTCATGTTACAATCCCCGAGCCTGCAAAGCCTTTTGAAATAGATGACAGCAATTTAACTTTGGCTAAAGTAATTGTTGTCGGGCAGCCTGCAATGTGGTCGAAGAAATTCACTGTCTATAACCCGAATTCCAGGCCAATACAGTCAAGATTTGAAACAACAGTATTCCCTGATTCAACACAGGCATATGCAAGCTATTATAATGCATTCGGGCAGAAAATAGATGAGAAGGCTGAAAAAGACAACAGCCTTGTTTTCTGGGAAACAGTTGTTGGAGCTTTGGAAACAAGAACTTATGACATAACTGTGCTGACGCCGCCGATTCTTGAAGTTGACAAAAAGGTAGAAGTGCTGGAAAAACTTGAAAATAAAAAAGTAAAATTTAAGACAGACATTTATCTGAAAAGCTTTGCAAAAGAAGCTTACAGGAATATAAGATTAAATCTTCCGATAAGCTATAGCAAGATTATCGAGGTCAAAGATGCATTCGGGGAAAGGCTGAAGTTCAATGGCGGCGCAGACTCAATTTCAATAGAAATAGGAGAGATGGAAGCAGATGGAATTAGAACAATCACAGTGCTTTATGAGGAAAGCTATCCTGCGATAATCATAACATCAGATAAAGACCGCTATACATCGGATTCGCCAGTAGGATTGGCAATTCTTGTGATAAACGGCGGTGAAAAAATAGAAAGGCCTTATTTTGAGACAGAGGTTTTTGATCCCAACTTAGACACTATTCATTCATCATTCACCAGCCTGAATTCGCTTGAGCCGTTGGAGAAGACAGAAAGCTCCGAGAAATTCATCATACCGGCTCAGGCAATTACAGGCGGATATGTTGCGAATGTCAGATTCAGGGAAGATTTTGCTACAATAAGCGAGGGATTTGCAAACTTTTATGTGCTTGGAAAACGAGAGGGCATACTGAGATGGGTTGAAAGCGCAGCGATAGTGATGCTGGGGCTTGGCTTATTAGTTTTGACATACAGGAGAGTGCAGGAAATAAGAAAAAGAGCCTGACGCAAAGGTTTAAATACTTCGGCTATTAGCATAGATCAGTAAAAAAAGAGGTGTGAAATATGTATGTTTTCGGGTTAAACTTACCCATACTTGAATTGCTTGTTGTTTTTTCCATTGTTGTTGTCGGCTACCTTATTCTGCTTGAGATAGAGTTCAGGCAATTGAGAAAGATAGCAGGCAAATTTGAAAACGAGGAAACCGAGCTGAGCAAGGAGCTGAAGGATCTGAAGGAAGAGGTTGCTGACCTGCGCGCCATAATAGAGGCAACGCATAAAAAAAGATAGCTTTATATATTGATTATTTTTCTGAAAAGATATGGCTGACAAAGAAATTGGCAGGATGGTGTCGAAGTACATTGCTGGGAGAAGAAGATCTGAAACAGCCAAGAAGATTGCAAAGGTTTTTAAAAAAATAAAAATTCCAAGAAAGATGGAAGCTTATCCCGAGCTGAAGGAAGCCAAGAAATCAGGAGTTGAAGTGAAAATGGTTGTTAATGAGCCTAAAGCAGAGCAGGAAGAATTCTCAGATGCAGAGGAAGAAATAAGAAAGGAAGAAAAGCCTGGATTTTTTTCAAGGCTTTTTGGAAGGAAAAAGGAAGAGCCTGCTGAAGAAGAAATAAAAACTGAAGAAACGATTGCAAAAGGAGAGGCTTCGAAAGACATAAAGGAGCTGTCCAAAATGTTTTTGTCAATTCTCGATAAGCTTTCAGATAAGGATTTCGGCAAGTTCAAGGATTCTGAGAGTTATGCCAAGTTCAAGGAGATTGTGAAGAAGTATAAATGATTTTCCGATTGTTTTTTCTTGTTTAATTTTGCATAAGTGCTGCAAAACCCTTGATAAAAACAAACCTATGTTCCTTCCTGCCAGCTTGAAAGGTATTTCTTCTGCTCTTCTGTCAGCGCATCAATCTCAATACCCATTGCTTCAAGCTGAAGCTTTGCTATGCTGTCGTCGATCTCTTCCGGCAGCAGGATAACATCTGTCGGAAGCTTTCCTTTGTTTTTGACAGCATATTCCACTGCCAGCGCCTGTCCGCAGAAGCTGGTTGACATGACCTCGCTCGGATGGCCTTCTGCAGCAGCAAGGTTGACCAAGCGGCCTTCTCCGCAGAGGAAAATCTTTTTTCCATCAACAATGTATTCGTCAAGGAAAGGCCTTACTCTTCTTTCGCCTGAAGCTATCTGTTTCAATCCTTTCACATCAATCTCAATGTCAAAATGACCTGAATTTGCCAGGATTGCGCCTTCTTTCATCTGCTTTATGTGCTCTATTCTTACAACATGCTTGTTTCCTGTCAGCGTGCAGAATATATCTCCTATCTTGCAGGCATCTTCCATTTTCATTACCCTGAATCCGTCATAAGCAGCCTGCAATGCGCAGAAATTATTAACTTCCGTTACAATTACATTTGCGCCAAGTCCTTTGCACCGCATTGCAAACCCTTTTCCGCAGCTTCCGTATCCTAAAACAACAATATTCTTTCCAGCGAACAGAACATTGGTTGCTCTTATTATTCCGTCTACTGTTGATTGTCCTGTCCCATAATAGTTATCTAATAGGTGCTTTGTTTTATTATCATTAACTGCTATAATCGGGTATTTCAAAGCATTGTCTTTTTTCATTGCTTTCAATCTTATTATTCCTGTTGTTGTTTCTTCACATCCTGCGATAATATCTTTTATTAATTCAGTATGTTTTGAATGTATCTCAGAAACTAAATCACAGCCATCATCAATTGTTATATGCGGCTTAAAATTGATAACACTTGTTAAGTATCTGTAATAATCTTCACTTGTTTCTCCTTTATACCCCCAAACCTTTACTCCCTGCTTTGCCAGCGCAGCTGCAACATCATCCTGCGTGCTTAATGGGTTGCAGCCGGTTATAGCGACTTCTGCTCCGCCTGCAATTAATGTTTTAACGAGAACAGCTGTTTCTTTTGTAATGTGCAATGCAAGCCCAACTCTGATTCCCTTTAATGGCTTCTCTTTTTCAAATCTTTTTTTTATTTTTAATAAAGCGGACATGCGGGATTCTGCAATCTCGATGTTCATACCGCCCTGCTCTGCTAATTTGATGTCTTTTACTTCATAAGTTTCGCCTTTGTCCATTTTCATCACCTGAATTGATTGATTTATACACATTTATATATTTTTTTCAACAAAAAGCGAACATTGTCCATAATTTATTAAAAAATAAAGACAAATATGGAAATATTTAAATATAAGCTGTACAAATTGATTTAAATGTCAAGAAGGCTCTCTGAACATGCCCCCAACTTAACTTTAAAGATTTCTTGTTCAGAGAGTCTTTAAATAGAACAGAGAAAGGAAGAAAATGCGAATAGAAGACAATATATGGAAATTTTATATTTACAGGATTTTAGGCACTCTTATATTTGTAACCCCGATATTTGTCCTATTCCTCCTTGAAAACAATCTTACGATGATGCAGGTTATGATTCTGCAGGCGTATTATGCACTCATAATCGTCCTTTTTAGGATTCCTAGTGGGGTTTTTACAGACTTTGCAGGAAGGAGGAAAGCGATTATTATATCCCAGTTTCTTTTTTTAGCCAGCTGGATTTTTTATGCGCTTGGAACTAATTTTTTAGGATTTATAATTGCAGAAACATTAATAGGAATTTCATCGGCTTTGTGGGGTTCTGCATCATCTGCTTTTATATATGATACATTGGCTGCATTAGGCAAGGAAGAGCATTTTAAAAAAATATTCGGGGCAGTTACATCCATCAATTATCTTGTGTGGGGCATTGCTTCGCTTGCAGGCGGGTATATTGCCTCAGTTTATGGGTTAAGAATGACATTTTGGGCAACGGCATTGCCTATAGCTATTTCGTGCCTTATTCCCCTGTTTTTTGTCGAGCCTTATGTGCATAAGCCGCTGGAAAAAAAATATCTTGCCCATATTAGAGAAGCTATTAGATTTTCATTGAGCCACCCGAAAGTGAAATTTTTCATCATTTATTCAATGATATTTGGCGGTGTGGGGGCTGCTGCTTATTTCTTTTACCAGCCATATTTCAAGCTAATCAAGATCGACATCTTTTATTTTGGCGTTATATTCTTTTTGATGAATATTGCAGGAGCGATAGGATCGAAATTTGCCCATAACATAGAAAACATGCTTGGAGAAAAAACAACATTATACGCAATGCTCATAATCCCAATAATATCCTTTTTGTTCCTGTGGAAACTGCTCATTCCATTGGCTGTTTTTTTTCCAATAATTAAGTTTTTTATCGGCGGCTTCTCCGAGCCTGTTCTTGAGGATTATGTCAATAAGCATATACAAACACATCATCGCGCAACAATACTTTCCCTGAAGAATCTCGGAGGCGACTTGCTTTTCAGCATTTTATCTCCGATTTTAGGCTATCTTGCTGATTTGTGGTCAATACAAACAGCATTTTTGATCTCAGCAATAATATTGTTTGCTGATTTGGTTATCTTGCACCTATTCATGCACATTAGATCGACGGAATATTCAAAATGGACGCCAAAGACAGCAGAATAATTGAGCTATTGAAGCAGAACAGCAGGGAGTCAATCAGAAGCATTGCCAAAAAGGCAGGTTTAAGGCCGTCTACAGTGCATCAAAGGCTGACAAAATTAAAAAAAGAGAAAGTAATAGAAAAATTCACAGTTAAATTGAGCAACAAGGCAGTTGGCGAGAATTTCATTGTATTCATGCTGCTTACAACTGACAAGGATCTTGATCCATCTTTCTTCGAAAATGCGCATATAAAAGAATCATTTGGCATAACAGGAGAGCATGATTTATTTTTAAAATTAAAGTTTAAGGATATTGAAGACTTTAATAAATATATCATAGATCTGAGAAAAAACAAAAACATCAAGAAAACCCTGACGATGATCAGCACGATAAATATAAAGGAAGAGATATAGCTGAAAAAAGCAGGAGGAAAAACAAAAAGCTTTATATATTAATTATGCCAAATTTACTGAATTATGGGCAAACAGCACATATTATTGGCGTTATTGATCGCTTCTGTTTTCTTTATAGTGGGCTGCACAGCTGCTACGCAGTACATCTGCCCAGATGGCAGGGTTGTAGCGGATAAAACAGGATGCGCAGCCGAGAAGCTGAGTGTTGACTCGCAAATGTCAGTCTGCACTGGAATGCCTTCCACTCAGTCATATTCTATAGAGGATATGTGTGTGATGGGAGTTGCTGCAAAGAATAATGATACGTCATTGTGCAAGAAATTAAGCAGAGACCAGCGTCCAGCCTGTTTAGCGCTGGTTGCTGAAGCGAAAAACGACCCAACCATATGCGCAGGATCGGAATCAGACTATCAATGCTATGAGCTGTACGCAAGGGATAAAAAGGATGGCTCTGTCTGCGGCAATATCAAGGAAACCTCGCCAAAAGACAACTGTTATTCTAACATGGCTAACCAGCTGAGGGATGTTACTTTATGCGATAAAATCTCGGGCGTTGACCAAAGGGACAGCTGCTATGTAAATATGATGTACTCAATGCGGGATTCTTCAATTTGCGATAAAATAACAGGCAGCAGCCAGAAGCAGCAGTGTTTACAAATCGTACAGGGAAACCAGCAGCAAGGAATTGTAATGAAATACTGATTATTATGTAAGTTTCTTTATATCATCCTTCAGGCTTTTGCTTAATCTTGCGCCAATCTGCCCGACAACCTTTGCAGCTGCATAGCTCGCTATCCTGCCTGCTTTTTCCAATGGAAGATCGTGGCTTATTCCATACAGAATGCCTGCAGCATACATGTCTCCTGCTCCTGTTGTGTCAGCTGCTTTCGCTTCAAATGGTTTAATTTTGTATATTTTACCTTTAGACTTTATTAATGAGCCGCGTTCACCGAGCTTGACAACAGCAACATCTGCAAATTCGGCAATTTCATTCAATGCAGCTTCTTCTTCTTTTCCGGTAAATGCTTCTGCTTCCTTTTCATTTGCAAAAACAATATCCGCATATTTTTTAACTAAATTTTTCATATTATCTAAGTTTCTTCGTATAAGAGCAGGATCAGCCAGGTCAATTGAAACCAAAACATTGTTTTTCTTTGCAATTCCCATTGCATGAATCGAAACTTCCCTTAAATTTTTGTCCTCTAATTGATAACCCTCTATATGCAGTATTTTGCTTTGCCTTAACTCTTCTTCCAAAACATCCTCTTTTTCCAATTCAAGCGCTGCTCCAAGATGAGTGGCAAATGTCCTTTCAGAGTCCGGCGTTATAAATGAAATTGTGTGCCCTGTCATCAAATCGCTTTTTTTAATGCTGGAGTAAACTCCGCCTTCTGCCATTTTCTGCTCGTATATTGCTCCGTGCTCATCTTTGCCCACTTTGCCGCAGAAAACAGCATTGCCGCCCAAAACAGCAACTCCGGCAAGAACATTTGCAGCTGATCCGCCAGGCGCAATTTTAAATTTGTAGTTCTTTAACTTCTCAAAAATCCTCTTTGAATGAGCTTTATCAATCAGATGCATTTCGCCGTGCTTTAAGTCCATTTCAAGCAGCTTTTTATGGTCTACTTCGACAAGAAAATCCATCAAAGCGCTTCCAATTCCGAAAACATCGTATTTTTTCATTTAAATGGGAATGTTTATATACTAGTTTATATTATTTCATATTTAACGAGTAAGTCCTGTTGAACGGATGACGGCTCAGGATTGAGCTCAGGACAAGTAAACAGGGATCGTTTTATTTTCTGAACAGGTCATTTTTCTCAATTTTGATTTTATTTGAAATTAAGCCAGTGTAATGATTACAATTTTCCTTTAATTTTGCAGTATTGTACTTATATCCGAATGCTCCACATACAAAATCACTTACTTGTAAAGCCTCATTACATTGAGAAGATTCATGAACGATAGTGACATTAGGCAGAACTGAAAAAAGATATAAGAATTCTGTTTTTACATAGCTCTCAAAATTTTCTCTTTGACTAGATGACATACATTTATCAAGATGTATCTCCAGTCTCTTGTTTTTGTTTATATCAGAAAGAACTTTTTCTAAAAGAATTTTTATCAAATAATTATATAATATGGGAAGATTATTCTTTAAGCTGTCTTTTGTAAACTCTTTTTTAATGATGCGCGAATAAACTTCTACATCTAGCTGAGCAATTCGTGTCAAAAATCTCTCTCTTATAAGTACAGAGGAATTCGAAAATTTTAACTCCGCCATCTTCTTTACCTTTTTCTTCAATGTTTTTTGTCTTATGTTTTTAGGTATTCTTTTATAGATAATATTTGTTTGGTCATCTTCTATTTTGACTGCTGTTAATATAAGGTACTCGCTTCCTTTGTTGCTCATACCAAGATCTCCGCTTTCATCAATGTAAACATAAGTCATCCTTCACCATAAACCTTTTTAAATTCTTCCAGGTATTTTGATGCAACATCGGCATCGTTGATGATCAAAACATTCTCATCATTTGATTCATCAGCATTCCTTGTGGGGTTGTAGCTGCCTGTAATGACCGTTTCATTGTCTATAATAAAAACCTTGTGGTGCATATTGTATTTGTTGCTGTCCCATTTCACGCTTATGTTGTTTTGCTCAAATCTCTGGAATTCACTATATGTGTTGTTCTGCGTTCTCTCCATAATGCCCTTTATATCAAGCCTGCCTTTGTTGTTGATTAAAACATCGCCTATACTGTTGTCTGTGAAGCTGAACTGCATGAAATAGATGCTTTTTTTAGCATTATTCAGGGTGCTTATAACGTGCGAGCTGCAATGGTCTTCGGGGCAGAAGTAATTCTCGATTTTTTTATTATTTAAAATTACTATGGCATATTTTACATTATTGCCTTTTCCAAAAATACCATTCCATATTTCATTGAATTCCTCTTCATAATTCTCCGCAAGGTAATTTGATTGATAAACAATCATATTGTTGTCATTCTTGACATTGTTTTTTATTGTCGGGTTAAATGAGCCGCTGAAGATAATTTTATTTTCGAAAATGCAGAATTTGTTGTGTGTTAACTGATTCCGGTCATCCTGCCTTATGAAATTGAGATTTTTGACTTTCTTGAAGTTCTCGCTATCGACAACGACTTTTACATCAACACCCTCATTGATCTTTTTAGTCATGGCGTTTGTTATATTCTCATATTCAAAATCATAAAGCGCGCAATGTATTGATTTGTTTGAGTTTTCTATTAATCTGATGAATTCCTTTGCACAGTCATCATATTTGCAGAAATAAACTGATGGAGTGAAATTGTTATTTTCAGCAACGATACTGATTATTGCCTGGCCTGTTATTTTGTTATTGGAATTATTTTCATAATTCATAAATTTTGAAACCGATATGATTATTGCCAGAACAACCATATAAGTGAAAAAATTCTTCAATAATTTATCTATGAGCTTAAATATGCTCATTTCAATTCCAGGCTGCTTTTCAGCAATCCAAACTTGCTGCCCGGGTATTTATTCTCAATTTCATTTAAAAAAATTTTAACATCATTTTTATCTTCTTTTTTTGAAACATTAAAACCCCTGCATTCTGCAAAAGCAGCACTTTCGTCATCTGTAATGATCATTAATAATTTTATAAAGCTTGATTTTATCGGGGCTTTTGAATCAAATATGTTTTTTAAGAATAAAGAATCTTCATCCTCCATGGTCCACGGAATGATCATTTTTGTATTTTTGGATAATTTCAATAAAACCTTATTTTTTAAAAAATCCTGGCGGTTCTTTATTTTGATCCTTAAAATCCTGATTTTTACAGGAAGGCCCTTTATTATGCTTTTCAATAAAAACTGCGCATTCAGAAAATCATGAGAGCCGTCATCAACAATGCAGATATTATCGCCTTTTTTAAAGACCTTATTGATTCTTACAAACTTTCTTACTCTTTTTTCGATCATCCTGCAGAAACAGGGGCAGCAGTATGGCTGCAGATGGTGCAGAATGACATTGGCTGTTTTTTTGCAGGAAATGCATTTCATAAGAAAAGTTATCTGGCTTCATTTATATACTTGATTATTTTTGATGCTATTGCTCCTCACCCCAGCCTGACCACTCTTCCATGTTAGGCTTTACATTAAGGTAAAATTTAAGATGTTCGCCTTTTATTTTAAGCACCTCGCCCTTGCCAAGGCCAAGCTTATTGAACCTTTCATACTCTTTTAGAGGGTTTTTACACTGCATTAACTTATATGGCTGCTGGAAAACAATCGCAGAGCACTGCGAAGTCAGCTTTTTTATCATATACGGCAGATGGTTGCTTTCAGCATGCAGCGTTCCTGCAATTATTAAGATGTCATTTCCTCTTTCTAAAACTTCTTTGACTGCCTTTGCAATTGTTGAATCCCTGTCATAAAAATTAAACATGAAATAGCGGCTTATTGACAGCTCTATGCTGTTTTCTGTTATGAGCTCTCTTTCTATGGTGCTTGGCATATCTATGCCGATAAATCTTATATTTTTTTCTTTCAGGAATCTGTAAATGTCTGTATAGCCGTACTTGTCAAGCTCCTTCAGTCTGTATTTTGTGCTTTCAACAAGTTCTTCAAGGCCTATCTTGGATTCTAAATAATTGTCTATGTAGCTCTGCTCATCAATGCTAAACGACTCCAGCCCAACAATTAAACCCTTCCTTTTGACATTATGAATCATATCAATCATCTTTTTATGCTGCGCTGTAAAGCAATGCGCATCAGCCAGTATCACAATGCGCTCTTTCTTCAGTTCCCTGTGCATGCCCTTTTCGCCAATGACATTGTTTTTAATATGTTTTTGTGCGCAGCATATTTCATTGTAATCCGCAATCTGATCAAAATATGCAGCATCATAATCATTCGCAGTTTTTTCAAATTCCTCAAATTCCTTTCTAGAGAAGAAAGTCTCGCCAACAGCCTGAATCTGGGCCAGTGCGCAATTATAGCCGATCAATACGCATATTAACCCTTTTAAAATGCGTCTCGTCATGATAAGCAGGAGGCAAGTTCTTTCTCTTTTAAAAATCTTCCGTTGTCACCACTTTAAAATGCTCTTAAACCGAAAGATTTATATACTAGTAGCACTACTCTAAAGTAGATAAGTCAAGTTGGGGCGTGGTATACCGATTTACGATCCATCGAAAATCAGAGATTTTCGGCGGATTGCTCGCAAGCTCACAATCTATCACCTCTTTTTCCAGGGCAGATGTCCGCAAGGGTGTTTGCCCTGGTTTAGGATCACCTCTTTTTCCTGGAAGCGGGCTTCGAAAGGGGCTTGCTTCTAAGGTTTAGATTATTTGATTTATAAAAATATAAATCTTTTAGTATGATAAGACTCCGATAAGGCTTATAAAAGGTTAATTATTCTTAATCAGAATATGACAGCTATGAAATCCTATCGATCTCCAAAAACAGAAGTTAGAGAAAGCAGTATGATCCAAGGCAGAGGTTTGTTTGCTAAAGGGTTAATAAAGAAAGATGAAATTATAGCTATTAAGAACGGTTATATCCTTGATTTACAAGAATTTAAGGAACTCGATGAAAAATGCAGACAATATTGTTTACAGATACAAGATGATTTCTTTCTCGGACCTAGAACAATAGAAGAAATAGCAGATAATGCAATCTTTATCAACCATTCATGCGAACCAAATGTTGGTTTTGATGGCCAAATAATCTATATGGCTTTAAGGGATATTAATCTTGGAGAAGAATTAACCCATGATTATGCAATGTGTTTTACAAATATGGGTGCTTTTTCTAATTTAAAATGTGATTGTGGAAGTAAAATATGTAGAGGGAAAATAACTGGAGATGATTGGAAATTAAAACAATTACAAGACTGCTATGGAGATCATTTTGCTTCCTTTATTTTAAGAAAAATAAAATCAAATAAATAAAATTCCTAATAATTACATCATGAATTCAATATATTCAAAAATGAGACTTCTTATTTTTTCCTTGTTGCTTTTATACGCCCAACCTTTTTTCCTATCAATTTTTTAGCTCTTTTTCGCTTATGTTTTATCTTCACTACAAGACTTCTCAGAATGAAGCCGATTAAAATGCCGGCAACAAAAATAACAGCTAAGTTATAGTCAATATTTATTCTTTTCTCGAATATGGCCGGGATCTCTTCTTTTTTAAAATAAATATCTAAATTGCTCAATTCAAGTGCGTATTCTGAAAATAGCAAGGAAGAATAAGGATCTTCTTCTTTAAGCTCTTTTGCATATTCATAATAGCTGTAGCCCAATATGGGGAAGATTCCCTTATTTGTCTCCTTCAATATCTGCCTGTTCACGATCTCTAGCTTTTTGTTTATTATGCTGCTTATGTTCTGGTCGCTTATGCCCATTGATGTTATGACAACATCAACCTGGGCTTTCGCCTTTGATGCCCTGAACAGGCAAAGCTCGCTGTTCTCATTTTTCTGGTCCTGCTTTGCGCCTTCCAGTTCATTGCTTATCTGAACCAAATTAGCAGAGGGAACGAACAAGGCAACGTAATCAAAGCGCTCCTGCGCCTCAACTATTTTCTGAGTGCAGGAATCCCTGAGCATCTGCGCGTCAATATTGAGCTTTATGCCGCTTTTTCCGAAAAAGAAAGACCAGGAGTTAACTGTGTAAAGCCTTTCGATTGAATATGCCAGATAATATTTGCTGTCATCCAGTTTTTGCCCGTCAAGGCTTGCCAGGCTTAGGTTAAGGTAATCTTTCACTTCATTAATTCGCTCTTTTACAATGATGTATGTCTCAAGATCGTTTATTGTTTTATAATCATTTTTCAGCTTTTCCTCGCGCTGCTTTAGTTCTGCGGATGTGATGCTGATCTTTTCCCTTAATTTGCTCTCGTTAATGTCTTTTATGCTGAGGTAATTGTATTTTATATCTGAGCTGAAACAGAAAGAAGCAGATGAATAATATTTTTTCTGGCTGAATGCAGCTTTTCCCCTTTCAGTTGAGTTATCAGCAGCTTCCAGAACATCATTCTGCCCGGAAACATTTAAGCTGGCTTTTAATGAATCTGCCCTTGAGCACAGGTCTATTGAAATGTTCATCATCGTTCCCTCATAGTCTGCTGTTATGTTGATTGCTTCAATACCATCGCTGTATTTTTTACCTGTAAACTCGTATATTGCATCATTCAGGCTGAGCACTTCAATGACATCAACGCCTATCTTTTTTCCATATTTGATGAGATCTGTCTTGTTTCCTTCCTCACCGACAAATCTTTCGCCTTCGGGAATCAGGACTTTTTTCATGCTCGCATTTGCAGCTGCCTCTGTTTTTTCCTTGATTCCGCCAACAGCCCCTATTATCCCGCCTGAGTTTATTGTTCCTGTCATTGCAACATCTTCCTTGAGCTTAAGGTCATCAAGCAATGCAACAGTCAAAACAGACATTGCAGCTCCTGCGCTTGGCCCGCCTATTATTGGGGCATCTGCCCTTATTGTATAAAAGAAATCATATTTGCTGCAGTCCTTGTTGAGGAAATCGCATGCAACGCTTTTTGCAAATCTTGTTGAGAACTGCGTGTCAAACTTTGTCAATGGGTAAGAATCAATAAAAACCCTGCCTGTTCCTTCTTTTATTTCAAGATATAGGTCAGCAGTGCTGCCTATGAAGCCGCCGTCTGCCTCTGAAACAGCAAGCAGCTTTGTATGGCCTGTTTTGGCATAAGCCAGAGGAATGGTCAAGAGGATCAACAATAAAAGTAAAAGCTTTTTCATAGGAATAGAGAAAAAATTCAGGTTTTTATAGTTTATGATTTAGTTCCTATTTTCTCTATATATCTGCACTTCGGATATTGCGAGCAACCATAAAAAACACCATATACGCTTTTTCTCAGAACAAGGTTGCCTATTCCGCATTTAGGGCATTTCTTTTCTATTTTGCCTGATTCAATCTTTTCAGCTTCTTTTTTCAAAGCTGCATCCATTATCTGCTTTGAGGGGCATTCCTTATTGATGCACACTTCCTGCGGCCTTTTTCCTTTTCTGATAACCATTATCATTGGATATTTGCATTGCTCGCATATTTTTTCAGATGGCTTGATCAGGCCTGAAGAAGGAAGCTTGAATGTTGTCTTGCATTCCGGATATTGGTCGCATGCAATGAACCTTCCAAAGCGGCCTTTTCTCATTTTTAATGTCCCTTTTTCGCATACAGGGCATTTTCCTATTTCACTCTCCTGCCTTAATTGCTCCTGATATGTGTCTTTTAAGTCTTCGCCAATCTTTTTTTCCTTCCCCTTGAATTCATTCAGGATTTTTATTAAAGCAGCTTTTGCCTCTTCAAGAATTTCCTTTGGCTTTTTCTTCTGATCGCGTATTTCTTCCATCTCTTCTTCAAAATGCCTTGTCAGCTCTTCATCAAGGATCAATGGCGAGTACTTTTCCAAAGTTTCAACTGTTTTAATTCCCAGATCAGTAGCTTCAATTACTTTTCCTGTTATATATCCCCTTTGCGACAATGTGTCAATGATCTGCGCTCTGGTAGCTTTCGTGCCTAAATTTTTTCTTTCGAGTTCTTTTATGATTGAAGCTGGAGTGAAGCGGCCAGGCGGCTGTGTTTCTTTGTCATACATTGTTATTTTATCTATGTTTACAATATCGCTCTTGTTTATCGGAGGAAGCTCTTCTTCTTTTAACGTAACGTAAGGCTCGTATAAAATATGCCACCCTTTTGCTATTGTCCTTGTTCCTTTTGCAATGAAAATCTCATTTTTAACATTTATGTCAACTGCCACAGTTTCTCTTACTGCATCTTCGCCGAATGTTGCAAAAAACCTTTTTACAATCAAGTCATATATTTTATATTCCCTTGCATCAATCTTTTTAGGGTATTCTCCTGTAGGATGGACAGCGGGATGAGCAGGATCGGTTTTTTTCCCATTGTTTGGGATTAATTTTTCTTTTGCAAGCAAAAGCTGAGTTAATTTTTTATAGCTTTCATTCGAGCTTAAATTTTTTAAAATCTTTTTGAAATCCAAAACAAAAGGAAGCTGCTGGCTTGATGTTCTCGGATAAGATATCAATCCGGCAAGGTATAGGTTTTGGGCGATCTCCAGTGTTTCTTTAGGCTGTATCCTGAAGACGCGGTAAGCCTCTATCTGCAGCGCTGTCAGGTCAAACGGAACAGGAGCTTTCTGGTTGAACTGTGTTTTTTTGACTTCCTGCACAAGCCCTTTTTTCTCGGCTTTAACTTTATGCATTACAGCTTCTGCCTTTTCCTTTTCCCAGAACTTGTCTTCCTTGTGCCACGCTGTTATTTCGCCTTTGTTCACATTGCCTTTGAGCTCGATCTGCCAGAACGGAACAGGCTTGAAATTTCTTATTTCTTTTTCACGGTCAACAATTATTTTCAATGCAGGGCCCTGCACTCTGCCTGAGCTCATTATCTTGAACATTCCGCCTGCTTTTATTGCAGCTGTCAATGCCCTGCTTGTGTTGATGCCCCAATACCAATCCAATTCGTGCCTTGTTTCGCCGGCCATTGCCTGGCCCCAGTTTAATGTTTTTGATTTAGTCTCATATGCTTCAATTAAATCAGGCTTTGTTAATGTGGAGAATTTCATTCTTGCAGCATCTTTTTGATTGCAGATGAAGCGGACAACATTAAGCCCGATGACCTCGCCTTCAACATCATAATCAGTTGCAACTGTGAATGTTTTTGCCTCTTTTGAAAGCTTTTTAATTGTCTGCAGGTATTTTTTTGAGAATGCCGCTCCTTTATTTGTTTCATTAGTCGGCTTCCATTCGATATCGAAGACTGGATAAGTCCATTTTCCCTTCTCTTTTTCAGCCAATCCATAGAGGTGGCCTACTGCGCATGCCACAATGATGTCATTTTTGCCATGGGTTACTTTGTAATAAGGCACTCCCTGGTTAGATTCCTTTATCGCTTTACCGTCGGCAAGAGCTTCAGCTATCTTCAATGCTGCTGCCGGCTTTTCAGTTATGATCAGTTCAGTCATTTTTAGTCATTTTGCCAAGCCCTTTATAAATCTGATGAAACTATCCTGCCCAAATAATACAACTCCTTTCTTTACAGCGTCAATAAATGCCTTATTTGGCTTTTTTAATTCACTCTTGAATTCCGCTTCTGTGAAATTCAGCGAATGGATCTTCTTGAGCTGGGTCTTTTGCAAATTTGCTGTTATTTTCTCCATCTCTATAAAGTTTTTCCTATTTGAGATCACGCTTAATATATCGATGTCATTTGCTTCGTTTGGCTTATTCAGGATGCCGCCATAGATTATGCTGAATTTTGCTTTTCCCTCAAACTCTGAAAAGCTGCTTGCCCACCTTTGGCTTTTCAATGCTTCTTCTGTAAGGATTATGGCCAGCATTTTTTCTGCAATCGGGTTCTCCCAGTTTAGGCTGATTGTATGGGTGCTTGTTTTTCCAGAGCCAACAGGCGATAAAATAAGGATTTTTTCAGACTCAAGCTTTCTAAGGACTTTCCATAATCCCCATCTGCTCATGCCTGCTTCTTTTGAGAGTGTGGTTACAGTATGCTTTGCAGCAAAATCCCTGAATATTAATTTCAAAATCCTGCTGGTTGTTTTTGCTGTCTCCATTTTGTTGATAGTTGTCAACTAATAGTTGATAGTAGTATATAAAGGTTTTGGTTTTATGATCATATAGCTGAATAAAAATGTGTCGGAAATGACAAAATTTAAAGAACCTTGGATATATCCAATTGCCCTTTTGGCTCTTCGTAAATGAGCGTGCCATCATAATCTCTTATTGAAAAATAAAAAATAATGGAATGAAAAATTTATTTTATCTTATATATTCTTGATTCGGAACAAAACCAACCGCCATTTCTAACTATGTCGGGAAATGGATATGGATCTGCCGTGTTACTATAAGCTGTTTTTGCTATTTGTGAATATATTTGTTTATCTGTGTCATAGTTTCTTATTCTCCATATTGGTTCATCTCTGTTATGTTCTCTTATTTTCCACATTTCAGCAACAGCTAACTCAGGTAACCAGTCTGGATGGCCTGACCTTGAAATGGGTGGTTTTTCAATCCATAGTCTATAGCTAGTCTTAGCACACTCTTTTGGAGTATGTGATGTTAAGTAAAGTTCATCAGCATATTCAACAAGTGCTCTTCCAATTATCACAAATATACCCTCTTCAACGTGTCTTAGGTCGTCTATAAACAAATTTGGGTTTCTCTTTAGGATTTTTTCCAAATATCCTCTTGATTTTCCTTCCACGTCATTCATTTTGTCTCCACCTCGTTTTAAGCCCAGAGGTATTGGCTTTTTTATCTCAACATGGTAGTAACATATTAACTATATAAATCTAGTCCCCCCCTTAGTGGGTTACTATAGAAAGATTAATAAATAACATCAGATTAGGGTGATCTGATGGATGAAGCTTTACTTGGAAAATTAGGACTCACAAACGGAGAGACCAAGGTGTATCTTGCCCTGAATAGGCTGGGAGAATCTACAATCGGGCCTATCGGCAAAGATAGCAAAGTCTCAAAATCCAAGATATATGATATCCTCGACAAGCTTATAGAGAAAGGATTAGTTGGTTATATCGTAAAAGAAGGGACAAAGTACTTTGTGGCCAATGATCCGCATATGATCTTGGGATATATCTCAAAAAAAGAGCAGGAACTTCAGGAAACCAAAAATGAAGTTGAAGAGATTTTGCCCAGATTGATGTTGGAAAGAGCTTCAGTCTCCGCAAAAAGAGTGGCAGAAATCTATGAAGGTTTTCAGGGAATCAAAGCAATCAGGGAAGAGCTGATGCTGTCTTTTAAGGCAGGAGGCACTTTTTTAGTCTTAGGCGCTCCAAAAATCGCTAACATCAAATGGGAAGGCTGGTTTTTAGACTTTCACAAGCGAAGAATTGCACGGAAAATCTTGATGAAAATAATCTATAACTCCGATGCAAAAGAATACGGCGGGATACGGGCGAAGATGAGATTAACCAATGTCCG